>NZ_JALCYX010000047.1:0-35015 GCF_022690695.1 Anaeromyxobacter sp. SG17 | reverse complement strand
GCGGCGCCGCCGCGGGGGCGGGGACGCAGTCCCCGTTAGATCGACATCAATGCGCGGCCTGCTGACCGGCGTCCGCCGCGGCGGCGCTCGGGACGGCGTGCCCTGCAGGGAGCTCGGGCAGCTCCGCCACGATCACGCGGCCGCGCCCCTCGCGCTTCGCGGCGTAGAGCGCCGAGTCCGCTGCGCCGACGAGGGCTTCCGCGGCGTCCTCGCGGAGATCGTCGCACAGGCAGGCCACCCCGAACGACGCGCCCACGTGGATCCGCTTCCCGCCGATCTCGAGCTCGGTCTCGCGCAGGCGCGCGCAGGCGCGCTCGGCGAACACCCGTCCCTCCTCGGCGGAGGTGTGCGGCAGGAGGATGACGAACTCGTCGCCGCCGTAGCGCGCCCCGAAGTCGGTCTCGCGCAGCTCCTCGCGGATCACCGCCGCGACCGCGGCGATCGCGCGGTCGCCGGCGGCGTGGCCGAGCTCGTCGTTGATCGGCTTCAGCTGATCCATGTCGGCCATCACGCAGGTGAGCGGCGTGTGATAGCGGAGCGCGCGCTTCACCTCCTCCTCCACGCGCGCGCGGAACGCGCGGAGGTTGGCGAGGCCGGTGAGCGCGTCCGTCTGGGCGAGCTCGCGCAGCGCGGTCTGGCTGCGCATGAGCCGTAGCGTCCGCTCGACGCGCGCGCGCAGCTCGCGCTCGGAGAAGGGCTTCTGGAGGTAATCCACCGCGCCGAGGTCGAGGCTGCGCACCTTAACAGCGTCGTCGCCGTGGCCCGAGACGAAGATGACGGGGATGTCGTTGGTCGCGGTGTCCGCGCGCAGCCGCTCGAGCGCCTGGAGCCCGTCGAGGCGCGGCATGAACAGATCCATGAGCACGACGTCCGGGTGCTCCGCGCGCGCGACCTCGAGCGCCACCTCCCCGTCCTCGGCCAGCAAAACCTCGTACTCCGGCTCGAGCACCTCGGTCAGCACCTCGCGCGCGTCCGCCTCGTCGTCGACGACGAGCAGCCGCGGGCGCGTCCCGGAGGGACGGGGCCGGCGCGCGGGGCGGGCGTCCGGCGCCGCGCGCACCGTCCGATCGAGGTCGTCCGCGACGCGGCGCAGGCGCGAGATCTCGCCGCGGTGCGCGTCGGCCTGTGCGGCGTCCGCCGCGAGCAGCTCCGCCGCGGAGCGGAGCTCGGCGGCCGCGGAGGCGAGGAGGGCGTCGCGGCGGTGGGTCGTCTCGCGGAGCCGGCGGTTCGCGTCCGCCAGATCCGCGAGGCCGCTCGGGAGCGCCTCGCGGAGGCGACGCGCCCGCTCCTCCGCGGGCAGGCCCGAGGCGGCGTCGATCGCGGCGAGCAGCGGCGCGAGCGGGTCGCGCGCGGTCTCGCCCACATCGGCGGCTCTCGGGTCCTGTGGCTTCACGGCCGGCGTTCGTCCGTTCGGGTCGTTCAAATGTAGTGGGGGCGAAGCAGAACGGCAGGCCTGACCCCTGCCGCAGACGCGCGGGAGACGCCTGCCCCCCCGGCGAGCGTCAGCCCGATCGGCGGGAGCTCGCGGGGCTCGTCCGCCATCAGTGCATCCAAGCGTACAGCGCGGCTGCGAGGGGGATCCACGGTATCCCCAGGAGGGCTGCCAGCGCGATCTTGAGCGCGCGGCGACTGCGCGGGGAGAGGCGGGTGGTGCCGGGGAGGGTGAAGACGGCGCGAGAGGTCACGCGACGCAGGACAGCAAGGGCGGTGCCGCGGGCCTGCGGCGCGCCCGGCGCGTGGAAGGTCGCGCGATCCCGAGGCGTTCGTGCGCGACCGCCGGGCGCGCGTGTCCTGCGCGCCACACGGCCGGGAAGAATTTCCGCCCACGCGCGGGAGCGGTCCGGAATATTTTGTGCGACGGAGGACCGCGAGATGGCCGGCGTCGTCGAGATCTACGGCAAGGATTCATGCCCCTACACCAGCGCCGCGCGTGAGGATCTCGGCGCCCGTGGTGTGGAATTCACCTACTTCGACGTGAAGAAGGACGCCGCCGCGATGAGGCGGTTCCTCGAGCTCTCCGGCGGCGATCGCCGGGTGCCGCTGATCGTCGACGCGCGCGGGCGCGTGTCGGTGGGTTTCGGCGGAAGCTGAGGGGTGTGACGCGCTCCCGGTCGGGAGCGAGGAGAAGAGATCGTCGCGCCCTCGAAGGCGCAGGAGCCCGGAGTCGAGGCGGGCAAGCGCAGCGAACGAGGACGCCCCCGGGATCGTGCGCCGCGCTCAGCGCCCGTAGATGGCGCGCTTGCCGCCGCGGAAGCCCGGGCCGCCCACGAACTGAGGCGGCGGGCGCTCCAGCATGAACTGGAACCACTGCTCGCCGTACACCTTGCCGAGCTTCAGCTTCTTCCCGTTCTGGAGCAGCTGGAGGGAGCCCTTCAGCTTCTCGTCGGACGGGTTCGCCTGCACGGCGCGCCCGAGCACCGCGATCGCGTCCTCGTGCCGGCCGAGCTCCTCGAGGATCCAGGCGTACGCCGACCAGAGCACGCCCTCCTTCTTGTTCGTCTTCACCGCGTCCTCGAGGACGCGCTTCATGCCGTCGAGGTCACGCCGCTTGTAGCGGACGACGCCCAGCATCCCGCGCGCGATCCAGTTGCGCGAGAAGCTCTTCTCGAGGTGGGGGAGGGCGGCGTCGAGGTCCTGGCGGATGAAGAGCAGGATCCCGATGTTCGAGTGGAGCTGCGAGGCGACGAGGAACTGCCACGGCGCGAGCCGGAACCCGCCCTGGAGCGTCTGCACCGCCTTGTCGAGCTTCTGGGCGCGGACGTCCGCCTGCATCCCGTCGAAGACGGACTCGAGCTGCTTCCACGTCCGCCGCGCGAGGACGAAGTAGGCGATGGTCGCGGCGAGCAGGGCGGGGAACACGGCGGCGGCCCAGCCGAAGCTGGTCCCGATCGCGATCGCGGCCCCGACGACGAGCCCGATCCCCAGGCTGATGAGGAGGTTGTACATGACGTTCCCGGTGGAGGTGCGGGGTACGGATACACGTGGCCGCGCCCCTGCGGCAAGGGAAAACGCGGGCGCGCGGGGCCCCGCGAATGGCCCTCCCCGGACTCGAACCGGGACGGGGGATCACCCCACTCGATTTTGAGTCGAGCGCGTCTACCGTTTCGCCAGAGGGCCGATGGCGCCGCGGAACCTAGCAGAAAAATGGATTGGGCGCATGACCGGGGGTCTATAATGCCGGCCAAAGCTCGATTTTGCGCGGTGAGCAAACTGCGCAATCGATCCCGACAGGAGACGCCCGATGGCCCGCCCGCCCGCCCAGACCTCGCTCGACGCCGCAGTTCGCGCGGCGATGGAGCCCGTCGTGAAGCGCGCATCCGCCGCGATCGCGCGCGCCGTAGCGGAGATGGCCGCGTCCCGGCTCGAGGCCGAGCTCGAGGCGGAGGTCGCGCGCAAGGGCGGCAGGGGCCGCCGTCGCCGCTCCGTGAACGGCGCGTCGTCGCGCCCGCGCGGAGAGATCACCCGCTGGGCTGCCGATCGGCGCGCGCGGCGCGTCCCCAACTTCGTCATCGACATGACGGGCCTGAAGACGAAGAAGCAGATCGTCGCGAAGTTCGGCGACGGCGTGGTCTTCGAGAAGGGCAAGCCCGCGCCCAAGCCGAAGGCGTAGCGGCGCACGGGGTCCGCGGGTGCGCCCCCGGACGCCGTGAAGACTCCGGACCGTCGCGAGAGGTGCCGTCGTCGCGCTCGCAGCCGGCGCGTCGCGGTCCGGTGATTTCTTCCTCAGGCGCTGTCCTTCTTCGCGACGGGCTTCGCGGGCGCGGCGGCGCTTCCCGCGTCCGTCTTGGCGGCGGGGGCCGCCTGGGCGGCCTCCGGCTTCGGGCCGGTCCCCGTCGGCGCCTCCGGCTTGGTCTTGGGCGACGCGTAGAGATCCGAGTACCAGCCGCCGCCCTTGAGCTGGAAGCTCGTGCGCGAGATGAGCCGCGCGAGCTTAGGCGCCCCGCACTCGGGGCAGGCCGCCGGCGCGGGGTCCGACATCCGCTGCATCACCTCGGTGAGGCGCCCGCACTCCTCGCAGACGTATTCGTAGATGGGCACGACGAGATCCTAGCGCGGCATCGTGCGGCTAGCCGCGCCGTGGTGGCCGGCCGCCGCCGCGCGGGCCGGGGCCACCCCGAGGCTTTCCGCCCGGGCGGGTGCGCGGTCCGAAGCCGGTGCGAGGGCCGGGGCCGGTGCGGGGGCCAGGGCCGGAGCGAGGGCCGGGGCCGGAGCGAGGGCCGGGGCCGGTGCGAGGGCCGGGGCCGGTGCGAGGGCCCGCGCCGGAGCGAGGGCCACCGGGGCCGGTGCGGGGGCCGAAGCCGGAGCGAGGCCCGAAGCCGGAGCGCGGTCCACCGGGGCCGGTGCGGGGGCCAGGGCCGGAGCGCGGGCCGGGGCCGGTGCGAGGTCCGAAGCCGGAGCGAGGGCCACCGGGGCCGGTGCGAGGGCCAGGGCCGGAGCGAGGTCCGAAGCCGGAGCGAGGGCCGGGGCCGGTGCGGGGGCCGAAGCCGGAGCGAGGGCCACCGGGGCCGGTGCGGGGGCCGGGGCCGGAGCCGGAGCGAGATCCGAAGCCGGAGCGAGGGCCGGGGCCGGTGCGAGGGCCGGAGCCGGTCCGAGGGCCGAAGCCGGTGCGAGGGCCCGTGCCGGAGCGAGGGCCACCGGGGCCGGTGCGGGGGCCGAAGCCGGAGCGAGGGCCACCGGGGCCGGTGCGGGGGCCGAAGCCGGTGCGAGGGCCACCGGGGCCGGTGCGGGGGCCAGAGCCGGAGCGAGGTCCGAAGCCCGAGCGAGGGCCGGGGCCGGTGCGAGCGGCAAATCCGCCGCGGTCACCGGGACCCGAGCGCGGCCCGAATCCCTTGTGCGGACCGCGCCGATCTTGTCCGCGCGGCTGCCCGCCGGTGGGCTCACCCCGGGAGCGCGATGCGTCGGGGGCGCCGCGGCGGAACGGGGGAGGGCTCACGGAGTCGGCGGAGCCGCGCGCCCGCTCCGGGCCTCCGGCCCGCGGACGATCGCGTCGCTCGGTACGCTCGTTTCCGTCTCGAGCGCGGTCGGAGCCGAACCGGCGCCGCTCCTCGAAGCGCGAGCGGCTCTCCCGAGCGCCGCCGCCCGGGCGGGCCTCGTGGCGCGGTGCTCCGCGCCGGCCGCGGTCCGAGCCGGTCGGGCCGGACGGCGCGCCCGTGCCCAGGTCGGCGGGCCCGAGGTCGAGGCCGAACCGCAGGGAGAGCGCCCCGACGGTCTCGTAGGGCAACGAGAGGCTCCGCGAGAGCGCCGGGCCGAGGGACTCGCCGCTGGCGCGCAGCGCGCGGAGGTGCTCGGGGAGGCGGGCTCGGAGATCCGCCTCGATCTCCTCCAGCAGCCCGAGATCCCGCAGCCGCTCCTCCTGCGCGAGCAGGAGGTGGATCCGCTCCGAGAGCGTCGCGCGGGAGCGGAGATCCGCCCTCCGCTCCTCGCGGATCCGCTCCGCGTCCTCCGCGGCGCCGAGCCGGGCGAGGGCGGCGTCGAGCCCGGCCTCGTCGAGCCCCAGCGCCGCGGCCGCGGCGGCGCGGGATCCGGCGGCCGCGCGCAGCGCGTGCAAGAGCTCGTCGTGCTCGCGCCGCTCGAACACGCGGGCGAGGCCGTGGTGATCGATGAGGGCCGCGAGATCGGCGTCGGTGGGCGTCGCGCCGCCGGGGCCGCGCCAGCCGGCCTGGAGCTCGGCCAGGATCGCGGCGCGGCGCGCGCCGTGGCGGCGCAGGAGCCGCTCGAGCACGGCGCGGCCCTCGTCGCGGCGAAGGTCGTCGAGCGCGGGGAGAGGCGGCGGAGGCTCCGGGGCGACCTCCACGCGATCGCGCGCACGGTGGACGACGATCCCGGGCTTCTTGCGGCCGCGGCCCGGCTTCGCGCGAGGCGCGGGCTGGTCGGACGCGGCGGCGGCGGCGGGGGGCGCCGGCGCGACGGGCTCGTCGGCCGCTTCCCGCGGGTAGCGGGCCTCGCGCTCACGCTCCGCCGCGGTCTCCGCGGGCGTTCCGCGCGCGATGTCGGCGAGCGCGTACGGGCCGAGCGGCGCCGCGGGAGGCGGATCCGCGAGGAGGGCGCGCGCGGCGAGCAGCTCGTCCCAGGACAGCGGCGACAGGGCAGCGCGGATCTCTCGCGTCCCGGCCTGGCGGCCGGCTTCGGCGCACCAGCGGGCGACACGCTCGAGCAGCTCGGGGTCGATCTCGGCCATGGCGGGCGGAACGTGCGCCGGGGCGCCGCCCGAGTCAAGGATCCCAGGCGATCGCGGTTGCCGCTCGCCCGCGCGCGTGGTTCACTGCCGCGCATGTCACCCGGGATGAAGGACGGCGGGACCGGCCGAATCCCCGCCGCCGTCCGCTCCCTCCGCTGGATCCTCTTCGCGCTGCTCTTCGCCGCCACCGCGCTGACGCTCCTCGGCGTGCCGGAGCTCGCGCGATCCGTCGCCGGGAGCGGCTGGCCTCGCGCGGCGCTCGCGGTCCCGGCGGTGGTCCTCGCGCTCTTCATCGGGGGCTACGCCGCGTACCGCTTCGTGCTGGTGCGCGCCGGGAGGTACTCGGCGGGGAAGGCGCTCGTGCAGGTCGGGCTGATGGTGCTCGTCCTGGCCGTCATCACCGGGGTCGTGCTCGAGCTCGCGCAGGGTTACCGGGTCGAGCTCGCGCCTCCCGTCGAGCTCGCCGGACCGCTCCGGTCGGCCGATCCGGCCACCCGCGCGCTCGCCGCGGAGGTCGCTCGCCACCGCCCCCGAGAGGCAGGCGTGCGAGCGGTCCCGCGCCTGATCGAGCTGCTCGACGACCCCGCGCCGGAGGTCCGCCGCGAGGCGCACGCCACCCTCGTGGCGCTGGCCGGACGTGACGCGGGCGGGGAAGGGCCCGGGGCTGCGGCGCGTTGGCGGGAGTACTGGCGCGACGCCGCGCCGGAGCGCTGAGCCCCGCCGGCGGCGGACGACACCGCAGGGGCTTGCCTGGGCGGCGTCAGTCTGATACTGAGAATCGTTATCAGGATGACCGACGCCGATCACGACCTCCGGGGCAGCAGGACGCGCGGGCACGATCGCCCGCAGGACGCGGGCGCCGCCGCGGCCGAGCTCGCCGCGTACATCGAGCGCAAGGGCCTCAAGCACTCGCGGCAGCGCGAGCGCATCGCGCAGGCCTTCTTCGCCGTCCGCGGTCACGTCACGGTCGAGGAGCTCGTCGCGCACGCGCGGCGCGACGACCCTCGCGTGAGCGTCGCGACCGTGTACCGGACGATGAAGCTCCTCGTCGATTGCGGCCTCGCCTCGGCGCGCCAGTTCGGGGAGGGCCAGACGCGCTACGAGCCCTCGGCGGGGCGCGCCCACCACGATCACCTCATCTGCACCGGCTGCGGCGACATCGTGGAGTTCGCGAACGAGAAGATCGAGTCGCTGCAGGAGACGGTGGCGCGCCGGCACGGCTTCGAGGTCGAGAGCCACAAGCTCGAGCTGTACGGCCGCTGCGCCCGCTGCCGGAAGGCCGCCCCCGTGCGCGAGGAGCGCGCGTGACCCCTCCCGCCCCGGCTCCGGCTGCCGCGCGCGCCGGCGAGCTCGACAAGAAGCAGGTGGTCGCGGCGAACCGCGCCATCATCCTCGTCGGCAACCCCAACGTCGGGAAGAGCGCGCTGTTCGGCGCGCTCACCGGCAAGTACGTCACGGTCTCGAACTACCCGGGGACGACCGTCGAGGTGACGCGCGGCTCGGCCACCATCGAGGGGCAGCCCTGGCACGTGATGGACACGCCGGGGACGAACAACCTCATCCCCATGTCGGAGGACGAGCAGGTCACTCGCGACATCCTGCTCTCCGAGCGCGGCTACGCGGCCGTGCAGGTCTGCGACGCGAAGAACCTCCGGCGCGGGCTCCTGCTCGCGACGCAGCTCGCCGAGGCGGAGATCCCCTTCACCCTCGCGCTCAACATGGCGGACGAGGCGGCGAGCCGCGGGTTCCACATCGACGTGGAGCGGCTCTCGCGCGACCTCGGCATCGACGTCGTGCCGACCGTGGCGGTCCAGCGGCAGGGGCTCGCGGCCCTGCAGCAGCGCATCGCCGCCGGTGGCCGCGCCTCGCCCTTCCGGCCCCGCTACGACGACGCGATCGAGGCGGCGCTCGCGGAGATCACGCCGCTCATGCCGCGCGGCGGCTTCGGCGCCCGGGCGCTCGCCGTCATGGCGCTCGTGGGCGACGAGTCGCTCCGCCCGCAGCTCGCCGCGCACGTCTCCGAGGCGGACCTCGCCCGGATCGACGCGATCCGGCGCACCGTGGCGGCACGCTACCCCGAGTCGCTCCGCTTCGTGGTCGCGCGCCAGCGGCTCGCGGCGGCCGACCGGCTGCACGACGCGGTCGTCACGCGGGGCGGCGCCACCGCGGCGAGCGGCCTCGGCCGCAAGCTCGGCACCTGGTCCACGCACCCGCTGTGGGGGATCCCCATCCTCGCCGTCGTGCTCTTCGCGGCGTACGAGTTCGTGGGCGTGCTGGGGGCCGGGACGCTCGTCGACTTCCTCGAGAACACCGTCTTCGCGAACTACCTCGTGCCGTGGATCACCGCCGCGGTGCGGTTCCTCGTACCGGACGGCCGCTTCGAGAGCTTCCTCGTCGGTCCTCCCGGCGCCGACGCCGTGACGCAGAACGGGATCCTCATCGGCAAGTACGGGATCGTCTCGATGGGCCTGTCCTACGGCATCGCGATCGTGCTGCCGATCGTGACGACGTTCTTCATCGCGTTCAGCATCCTCGAGGACTCGGGCTACCTGCCGCGCCTCGCGGTCATGCTGAACAAGGTGTTCAAGCGGATGGGCCTGAACGGCAAGGCCGTCCTGCCGATGGTGCTCGGGCTCGGCTGCGACACGATGGCCACGATGACGGCGCGCATCATGGAGACGCGGAAGGAGCGGGTCATCGTGACGCTCCTGCTCGCGCTCGGCGTGCCGTGCAGCGCGCAGATGGCGGTCATCTTCGCCATGACCTCCAAGCTCCCGGTGGCGGCGACGGCCTGGTTCGGGGCCACGGTGCTGCTCGTGCTGTTCCTCGTCGGCTGGCTCGCGGCGAAGGTGCTGCCCGGCCGCGGCTCGGACTTCATGCTCGAGCTGCCGCCGCTGCGCGTGCCGCAGGCCGGCAACATCGCGGTGAAGACGCTCGCGCGCATCGAGTGGTACCTGCGCGAGGCGCTGCCGCTCTTCATCGTCGGCACGCTCATCCTCTACCTGCTCGACCGGTTCGGCGGGCTCTCGTTGCTCGAGCGCGCCGCGTCGCCGCTCGTGGTCGGGCTGCTCGACCTGCCCAAGGAGGCCGCGGCCGCGTTCATCCTCGGCTTCCTGCGGCGCGACTACGCGGCGGCGGGCCTGTTCCTCCACTACCAGCCGTTCATGGACGGCGGCGGGCTCACCCGCTCGATGCAGATCGAGATCGTCGTGGCGCTCGTCACGATCACGCTCTTCGTCCCCTGCATCGCGAACTTCTTCATGATCCTGAAGGAGCGCGGCTGGAAGACCGGCGTCGCGATCATGGGGTTCATCGTGCCGTTCGCGGTCGGGGTGGGCGCGGTGGTGAACCAGCTCATGCGGTGGCTGTACTAGGAGGCGCTGGTGGCGGCCCTCGTCGAGAAGATCGAGACGTGCCCGCTGTGCGGGACCCGCTTCGACGCGATGGGGCAGGGGTGCCGCCCGAGCTGCCCGATGGCGAAGGGCTGCCGCGTCGTGTGCTGCCCCTCGTGCAGCTACAGCTTCCCGCAGGAGGCCGGGCTCGCCGGCGGCCTCCGGCGCCTCATCGACCGGCTCAAGCGCGACAAGGACGGGAGGAGCGACTTTCCGTGAATAATGGGACGGCGACGCGGCGGCTCGAGGAGATCCTGGAGACCGCCTACACCCAGCGCGAGGCGGGCCGCGACGCGGCCGACCAGATCCTGGCGGCGGCGGAGGCCGAGCACGCGCCGGGCGCGGGCCGCGCGGATCTCGAGGAGCTCGCGCGCGCGGGCCTCCTCCGGCTCGAGGGGGCGCACGTCCACCTCACGGAGGAGGGCGAGCGGCGCGCCCGCGACGTCGTGCGCCGGCACCGGCTCGCGGAGCGGCTCTTCCGCGACGTGCTCGATCTGGCGGAGGGCGTCACGGAGCAGCAGGCGTGCGAGCTCGAGCACATCCTCTCGCCCGAGGCGACCGACTCCGTCTGCACGCTGCTCGGCCACCCCCCGACCTGCCCCCACGGCAAGCCCATCCCCCCGGGCGGCTGCTGCGGCACCTACCAGAAGACGGTCCGGCCCTTCGTGACCGGGCTCCGCAGCTTCGAGCTCGGCGCGTCCGGCCGCATCGTGTTCATCGCGCCCAAGTTCCACGACCGGATGGATCGGCTCGCCGCGCTGGGGGTGATCCCCGGCAGCACCATCCGGCTCCACCAGCGCTCGCCGTCGTACGTCATCGAGGTCGGCGAGACCACCATCGCCCTCGATCCCGAGATCGCGGGCGAGATCTACGTGAAGCCCGTCGAGGCTCGTTCGTCGTAGCCGAAGCGCAGCTCGAGTCCCCACCCGGAAAGGCGCAGGAGAGAGCCCCGTCGCGGGCCACAAGTGAGAATGCAAGTCAAGATCATGGTTGTCGTGGCCGTCCTGCTCGCCTCGGCGGGCGCCCGCGCGGACGACGCCGCCCCCGCCACCCCCGCGCCGGCGAGCGCCGAGAAGTCGGACGCGCCCGCCGCGAAGGGCGAGGGCGAGGCCGCCACGAAGGAGGAGGTGAAGGCGCTCGCGGAGGAGCTGCGGCGCCTCAAGCTGGAGATGGGCCTCAAGGACGTGGAGTACGCCTCGTACGCCGGGATGGGACCGGCGGCGTCGAAGGTGTACTTCGCGCCGAAGGGGCTCTCCATCGGCGGCTACGGGGAGCTGTTCTACCGGAACCGCCTCTCCGGGGGACCGTCCGACTCGGACCTCTACCGCGTGATCCTCTACACGGGCTACCGCTTCACGCCGAAGATCCTCTTCAACGCCGAGATCGAGTACGAGCACCAGCACGAGCTCTCCGTCGAGTTCGCGTACCTCGACTTCCTCCTCTCCGACGCCGTCGGCGTCCGCGTCGGCAACGTGCTCGTGCCGATGGGCTTCCTGAACGAGCTGCACGAGCCGCCGTTCTTCAACGGCGTGTTCCGGCCGGAGGTGGAGCGGAACCTCATCCCGTCCACCTGGAACGAGAACGGCCTCGGCGTCCACGGCGCGGTCGGCCCGGTCCGCTACAAGGCGTACGCGCTCGTCGGCCTCAACGGCCAGAGCGGCGATCTCTCCTCGGGCAGCTGGCTGCGCGGCGCCCGCACCGGCGGCGGCGAGGCGCCCGCCGAGAGCTTCGCGGGCGTCGCGAGCGTCGGCTACGCGCGCGGTCCGCTCGACGTGGCGGGCTCCGTCTACCGCGGCCGCGCGGGCCAGGGCGCGAAGGACGCTGAGGGCACGATCCGCGCCGACGTGACGCTCGCGGAGGCGCACGCGCAGCTCGCCTGGCGCGGGCTCCAGCTCCGGGGCCTCTACGCGATGGGCTGGCTCGACGACGCGGGCCGGCTCTCCGCGCTGCAGGGCGGCGGCCTCGTGCTCGGGTCGCGCACGCGCGGCGGCTACGTCGAGGCGGCCTACGACGTGCTCGCGGTGGCGCTGCCCGAGCTCGGCCAGTCGCTCTCGCCGTTCGTGCGCTACGAGGCGCTGGACCTCCACGACCGGGTCCCCGCGGGTTTCGCGCGCGACGCGGCGCTCGACGAGAAGCTCTGGACGGCCGGCCTCACCTACAAGCCGATCCCCAACGTCGTCGTGAAGGCCGACTACCAGCGCACCGACACGGAGGCGGACACCACGGCGGACCAGGTGAACCTCGGCGTCGGGTACGTGTTCTGAGGCATGCGAGCGGGCGCCATGCACCGACCGAGACCCGCATCGACCGGCCGCGCGGCGCTCCTCGCCGCGGCCCTCCTCCTCCCCGTCACGGGCGCCCGCGCGGCCGCCGTGGCCGGGAAGGAGGAGGCCGCCATCCGCGCGGTGTTCCCGGCCGCCGAGGCGGTTGAGGCGAAGGACGTGATCCTGACCGACGAGATGGTCGGCCGCATCGAGCGGCTCGCCCGTGCGCGCGTCCGCGAGCGCCTCGTCACGTTCTACACCGCGCGTCGCGGCGCCGAGGTGGTCGGCTACGCCGTCATCCACAGTCACGTGGTGCGGACCAAGCGGGAGACTCTCTCCATCGCGTTCGAGCCCGATGGGCGCCTGCGCAAGATCACCGTGCTCGCGTTCCTCGAGCCGTCCGAGTACCGCCCGAGCGAGCGCTGGCTCGCGCAGCTCGAGGGGAAGGGCCCCGCCGACCGGCTCGCGGTGGGCCAGGATCTCGCGCCGATCAGCGGCGCGACGCTGACCGCGCGGGGCGTGGCCGAGGAGTCGCGCTGGCTGCTCCAGGCGCTGCGTGAGGCGATGGGGGTGGGGCGATGAGGTGGCTCGTCCAGCAGCCGGCGGCTGGGAGCCGCGCGCGGCCCCCCGTCGCGCTGTTCCTCGTCTTCGCGGCCCTGGCGCTCGCGGGGCTCGCGGCGCAGCGGCTCCAGGCGGGCGGCCTCTCGCCGGCGGACGTGGAGGCCTTCTACCGCGGGGCGGAGGGCGGGGAGCCGCTCACGGCGGCGGCGCTCTGGGAGGAGGTCCACGTCGGCGCGTTCGTGTACGGGTTCGTGCTGTTCATGCTCGCGGCGCTCGCCGCCGTGGCGCCGCGGCTCGAGGGCGTGCGCGGGGGGCTCGTGCTCGCGGCCTTCGCCGCCACGCTCGCCGACCTGTTCGCGCCCTTCGCGGTGTCCGCGCGGCCCGGGCTCGGCGCCTTGCGGGTCGCGACCACCGTGCTCGCCAGCGCCTCCATGTGGGCGCTCCTCGTCGCGGTCGCCGTGGCGCAGGCGCGGGTGGGGAGGGACGCCCGTGCGTGATCCCCGCCTCGCGCCGTTCCGGGTCCCGGCGCTCGCCTTCGCGGCGTTCCTCGTCGTGCAGGCCGCGAGCGCGGCGGCCCTCTTCGCGCTGAAGCTCGGGGGAAGCCCCGCGGGCGTCCGCGCGTTCTACCTCGGTGACGCAGCGCGGTTCGCGGCGCCGAAGAGTCTCGCCGGGCTGCTGGAGGTCGCGGTGCCTCACCTCGCCGCGATCCCGCTCGTGCTGTTCGCGGTGGTGCACGTCGTGAGCTTCGCGCGGGCGCTCCCCGCCCGCGCCGCGCGCGGCCTCGCGGCGCTCTCGTTCGGCGCCGCGCTCGCGGGGGTCGCCGCGTCGTTCGGGGTGCGCTACCTCGGGCCGGCGCTCGCGCCGGTGAAGGTGGCTGCGTTCGGGCTCCTCGAGCTCACGCTGCTCGCGTGGGCGGCGCTCCTCGGCGCCGTGTTCCTTCCCGCTCGCGCCGAGGAGCCGGCGCGGGCCGACACCGCCGCCGGAGCGGCGGAGGAGATCGCGGAGTGATCGTCTGCATCTGCCGGGCGGTGTCCGACCGGGCCATCCGGGCGGCGCGCGACGCGGGCGCGGCCTCCGTCGAGGCGGTGGGCGCCGCGACCGGCGCCGGCACGTGCTGCGGTTGCTGTCGCGGGAGCATCGCGCGGATCCTCGCCGAGCCCTGCCGTGCGCCGTGCGTGGCCGTCCAGGACCGGGAGGACACGTCCGCCGAGACCGTCCCGCTCCGCGCCGCCGCGGACCGGCTGAAGACGCCCTAGCGAGAACGCGGCGCGGCGCTCGGGCGCCAGCGCGCGGGCAGGGCCCTCCGGAGGCCGCGCGTCGCCAGCACCGAACCGTCCGCGTCCACGACCAGGGCCTCGGCTCCCCAGCGGGAGGCCTCGCGCAGGGCGGGCGCTCCGCCGAGGATGAACAGCGACTTCCCCAGGATCTCGGCGTCCACCGCGCGCCGCGCGAGGATCGTCACCGCCCGTGAGGCGGTCGCCGGCTGGCACGTGCGCGGGTCGATGAGGTGGTGGTAGCGCCGGCCGTTCACGACGTACGCGTGCTCGTAGTCGCCGCTCGTCGAGAACGCGCGATCGCGGACCTCCACCTCGGCGAGCTCGTCGAGCGGTCCACCGCGCGGGTCGCGCACGCCGACGCGCCAGGGCCGTCCGCCGCGCGTGCCCGCTGCGTAGAGGTCGCCGCCCGCCTGCAGCAGGAAGTCCCGCTGTCCCCGGGCGCGGAGGGCGCGCGCGGCGGCGTCGATCGCCCAGCCCTTCGCGAGCCCGCCGAGCCCCACCCGCATGCCGGGGCGGGCGAGGCGCGCCTCGCACGCGGTCCCGCGCGGGCGGAGCTCGAGCAGGCGATGATCGACGAGCGCGCAGCGCGCCCGCACCGCGTCGTCCGGCGGGGGGCCGCGCGCGTTCCCGTCGAAGCGCCACAGGTCCGAGAGCGCCGCCCAGGTCGGATCGAAGCGGCCGCCGGTGCGGACCGCCGCGTGCTTGGCGAGCGCCAGGACCTCGCAGAGATCGCCCGGCAGCGGCACCCAGCCGCGCCCCGCCCAGGCGTTCAGCTGGGCGAGCGGCGAGCCCTCGCGCCACTCGTTCATCGACCACTCCACCTGCCGGAACACCGCGAACACCGCCTCGATCGCCGGCGCGGCGGCCGCCGGCGTCGTTCCGGCGAGGGTCACGCTCGCGACGCTGCCCATCGCGGGGCGCGTCTCGGTGACGACGCCCTCGGCGGGGCGGGCGAGGGTGACGAGGAGGAGGACGATTGCCGCCATGCGCAGGCGGCTCCTATATCAGGCGCGCCTCGAGAGCGCGCGCCAGCGCCTTCCAGGGAGAGGAGACCGACGTGAAGGCCGATCCCGCGATCATCGATCTGCTGAACCAGGTGCTCACGAACGAGCTCACCGCGGTGAACCAGTACTTCCTGCACGCGCGCATCTGCGAGAACTGGGGGTACGACCGGCTGTACGAGAAGTTCCGGCACGAGTCCATCGACGAGATGAAGGACGCCGACGCGCTCATCGCGCGCATCCTCTACCTCGACGGCCTCCCCAACGTGCAGCGCTACAACAAGGTGAACGTGGGCGAGAGCGTCCCCGAGATGTTCCAGCTCGACCTCGCGCTCGAGACGGACGCGATCGGCGTCCTGAACGGCGGCATCGCGCTGGCCCGCGACAAGGGCGACAACGGCTCGGCGGAGCTCCTCGAGCACATCCTCGAGGGCGAGGAGGAGCACGCCGACTGGCTCGAGACGCAGCTCACGGCGATCGACCAGGTCGGGGCGCAGAACTACCTCGCCGAGCAGCTCAAGAAGGAGGGGTCCTGACCGGCGGGTCATGATTCGCTGACAGGCGAGCGAAGCGAGCCCCCGGGGCGGGGGACGCAGTCCCCCGTTCAGACGCAGCCGCTTACCTCGAACCGTTGCCGGGGGCGGCCCCCGCGCGAAGCGCGGGAGGGGCGAAGCCCCTCCGGCGGGGAACCTGCGCGCGCCCGCGAACGCGGGCGCGCAGGTTCACGGGCCCCGCCGAGCAGGGGGTGGGGCCCCGTCGAGCTTCGCTCGGCGGGGCAGGGGACGCAGTCCCCCGTTCGAACAGGTGTGGGGGCGGGTCGTCCCCCCGGGCGCTACCGGTCGATTTCTGGACGGCGCGGCCGCCGCTGCTAGCGTCCGGAGCGGATGTCCGGGAGACGCGGCCGACTCTGGGGTTGGAGGGCGTTCGTCGGCGCGCTCGCGCTGCTCGGGGCGGTGTCCGCCGTCGATCCCGACGGGATCCGCAGGTACGTGCGGCTGGACGCGGACGCCAGGCGCATGGAGGACGAGAACGCGCGGCTCGCCGCCGAGAACGCGCGGCTCGCGCGCGAGGTCCACGCGCTGCGCACGGACGCGTCCGCGCTCGAGCGCGCCGCGCGCGAGGAGCTCCGCTTCGTGCGGCCCGGTGAGCGCGTCTACTGGGTGGGCCAGGGCCGCGAGGCCGGGCCATGACCGGCCCGCCGCCCGGCGCGGCGCAGCGAGCCCCCATCGGCGCCACGCCGACCGTCCGGCGCCGGCTCGCGCTGCAGCGCCCGCGGCCCCTGCTCGTTCGCCTCTACGCGGCGCTCTTCAGCGACGGGGGGACCTTCGGTGCGCCCGCCCGCCGCCGCGCCGGGCGCCTCCTGGTGCGCAGCCTGACTCCGGCGGTGACCGTCGGCACGGGGGCGCTCGTCGTGCTCGGCGCGTTCGACGCCGCCGCGCCGGGCTGGCCCCAGACCGCCGGCACGGCGGCGCTCGCCCTGGCCCTCGGGGCCGGCGTGTGGCGGCGCACCGCCCGGGCCGCCGCCGGCGAGGCCGCGACCTTGCGAGAGCAGCTCGAGCTCGGCGCGCTCTTCGTCGTGGCCGCCCACGCGATGGCGCAGACCGCGAGCGCCGGTCACCTGGACTCGCCGCTCCAGCCGCTCATCTACCTCGTGATGGCCTTCCTGGTCGCGTTCCTGGCGCGGCAGATCGGGCTCGCGCTCGTCGTGCTGGCGGTCGCGCTCGAGCTGCTCGTGTGGCTCGGGCGCGGGGGTCACGCCGACGAGCTCCCCTCCGCCGTCGTGCGCGCCGGGTTCGTCACGCTGTTCGCGGTGCTCTACCACGCGGTGCTGGCGGCGCAGGTGGGCTCGTCGAGGCGCGCCGAGGAGCGGGCGGTGGAGCGCCGGGTGAAGGAGCTCGAGCAGCGCGCGCGCGAGTTCCGGCTCACGGCCTCCGGCACGGCCGCGCCCGCGGTCGACGGCGACGGGCGCTGGACGGCGGCCTCGGTGCTGGAGGTCGAGAACGCGATGCGCGGCGCGCTCGAGGTCGCGGAGGTCGCGCTCCGCAGCCGCACCTGCGCGGTGTACCTCGTCGACGACGCGGGCGAGCGGCTCCAGCTCCGCGAGTGCCGGACCGCGAGCGACTCCGTCGCGCGCACCGTCTCGGCCCGCGAGGGCGCCCTCGGCGCGGCGATCGTGCGCCGGACCTCGATCCGGCTCCACGGCGAGGTCAAGGTGGCGACCTACTACGAGGACGGGGCCCGGCCCGGCGCGCTCGTGGTCGTGCCGCTCATCGACCGCCGCGGCGGGCACGTGCGCGGCGTGATCGTCGCGGACCGAAGCGAGCCCATCCCGTTCTCCGACGAGGACGAGAAGCTCGTCCAGACGCTGTGCGCGGAGATCTTCCGCGCGCTCGAGGCCGAGCGCGTGATGGTCGACATCAAGAGCACCCGGGACGAGAAGGAGCGGTTCTACGAGGCGATCGAGCGCCTGAACCGCACCCAGAAGCCCGAGGACGTGTGCCGGGAGATCGTCCAGGTCGCGGGTGAGCTCGTGCCGCTCGCCTTCGCGGCGGCGACGCTCGTCGAGCGGAGCGACGGGGGGCGCGTGCACCGCGTCGTGGCCGTCCACGGAGAGCGCTGGAAGGCGATCGAGGGCAAGCGGTTCGGGCCGGGCGACGGGCTCGTCCAGAAGGTGGTCGAGGTGAACTCGCCCCTGCCGGCGCAGAGCGCGGACTTCTCGCGCCAGACGCTGCTCGACGCGTCCACGCCGCTCAAGGGCGTCGGCTGGGTGCGGGTCGTGCCGCTCCGCGTGGGCGACGAGGTCCTCGGCACGGTCGCGCTCGCCGGCGGTCCGCGCGACGACCGCGCGCCGGCGAAGGACAAGATGCACCAGCTGCTGGTGGTGGGCGGGGCGGCGGCCCAGTCCATCCTGCGCGCCCGCCTCTACGAAGAGGCCGAGCGGCTCGCCACCACCGACGGCCTCACCGGGCTCACGAACCACCGCACGTTCCAGGCGCGGCTCGACGAGCACCTCGCGCTCGCGGCCCGCGGCGGCCAGCGCCTGTCGCTCCTGCTGTGCGACGTCGACCACTTCAAGTCGGTGAACGACACCTACGGGCACCCGGTCGGCGACGAGGTGCTGCGCGGGGTCGCGCGCGTGCTCGCGGGCGAGGCGCGCCAGACCGACGTGGTGGCGCGCTACGGCGGCGAGGAGTTCGCGATCGTCATGCCAGGGACGGACGGGCCCGGCGCAGGGGTCATCGCCGAGCGGATCCGGGAGCGCCTCGCGGCCGTGACGTTCCAGACGGAGCAGGGCCCGCTGCGCGTCACGATGTCGCTGGGCGTGGCCACCTGGCCCGAGGACGGCGCGAAGAAGCCGGAGCTCGTCGAGCGGGCGGACGCGTGCCTTTACCACGCGAAGCGCCACGGCCGGAACCAGACCGTCCTCGCCGCCGCGATCGGTGCGCCCCGGCGCGCGGCGGGGTAGCGGCGGCGCCCTCGACCGGTGGCCGCTCGACCCCGCACCGGGTTACACTGCCGCTGCGGCGCGAGGCGGATGCCGCGGGGGGCCGGCCAGGCTTGAAAAAGAACTTCGTCCTCGACACCAACGTCCTGCTCCACGATCCGCGCAGCATCTTCGGGTTCGGCGACAACGACGTCATCATCCCGATCTACGTCATCGAGGAGATCGACAACTTCAAGCGCGATCTCTCGACGCTCGGCCGCAACGCGCGCCAGGTGTCCCGGTACCTCGACGAGTTCCGCGTGCAGGGGAAGCTGCGCGAGGGCGTGTCGATCGGCGACGGCAAGGGACACATCCGCGTGCTCGTCGCCGAGCGGAAGCTGCCGCCCACGGTGGCCGTCGACGGGCACTCGGTCGACGACAAGATCCTCGCCGTCGCCCTCGAGCTGCTCGACCGCGATCGCGGCGTCCCCACCGTGTTCGTCACCAAGGACACGAACCTCCGGATCCGCGCGGACGCGCTCGGGCTCCACGCGGAGGACTACGACGTCGAGGGGGTCGAGCTCGACGAGCTGTGGAGCGGCGTCGCCGACGTGGAGGTGTCGTCGGAGGCCGTGAACGAGTTCTACGGCGACGGCGCGCTCGCGTGGCAGCCGGAGGGGGACCCGCCTCCGCCGAACGAGTTCGTCGTCCTGCGGGATCGCGCGAACCCCCAGCACTCCGCGGTCGGCAAGTACAGCGCCCCGCGGCAGGCGTTCGTGCAGCTCATCAAGACGCCGAAGGAGGGCGTCTGGGGGATCCGCCCGCGCAACAAGGAGCAGTCCTTCGCCCTCGATCTGCTCCTCAACGACGACATCCGGCTCGTGACCATCGTCGGGAAGGCGGGCACCGGCAAGACGCTGCTCGCCATCGCGGCGGGGCTGCAGAAGACGATGGAGGACGGCGTCTACCAGAAGCTCCTCGTGTCGCGGCCCATCTTCCCGCTCGGGCGGGACATCGGCTACCTGCCGGGCTCGGTCGAGGAGAAGCTGAACCCCTGGATGCAGCCGATCTTCGACAACGTCGAGTACCTCATGAACCTGTCGCGCTCGGAGAAGAAGGCCGGCCGCGGCTACCACGAGCTCCTCGATCTCGGGATCCTGGAGATCGAGCCGCTCACCTACATCCGCGGCCGATCGATCCCGAACCAGTTCATCATCGTCGACGAGGCGCAGAACCTGACCCCGCACGAGGTGAAGACGATCATCACGCGCGTGGGCGACGGGACGAAGATCGTCCTCACCGGCGACCCCTACCAGATCGACAACCCGTACGTCGATCAGACGAACAACGGCCTCATCCACGTGGTGAACCGGTTCAAGAGCGAGCGTCTCGCCGGGCACATCACGATGTCGAAGGGCGAGCGGAGCCCGCTCGCGGAGCTCGCGGCGAACTTGCTGTGACGAGGCCGCTCGCCGCGCCCTCCGCGAGCCTGCCTGGCGAGCCGCTCGCCGGACGCGCGCCGGCGCATTCGTCCCGGGTGGCCTCGGCGTCCGCCGCTCGCTAGGCTACGGGCATGCAGGACGGCTCAGGAACGCGGGACGTGCCGGCGCCGGCGCTCGACTACCCGCTCGACTACACCTTCAAGATCATGGGGCACGCCGCCGACGACTTCGCGGAGTACGCGCGCCGCCTGGTGGCGCGGATCGTCGCCGACGCGCCGCCGGAGGGCGTGCGCGTCCGCGCGAGCGCGGGCGGCAAGTACCACTCCGTCTCGGTCGCCGTTCGCCTGGACTCCGAGGAGCAGCGGCGCGCGGTCTACCAGATCCTCTGGGAGGACGAGCGGGTCGTTTACTACCTGTGAGCGCGGCGCCGCGGCGCCGTCACTGCGGCGGGCCCGCCCGCTCCGCGCGCGCGTCGAGCAGGTTCAGCTTGTTCCGGGCCGAGAGCAGCTGCTGGCGCAGGCCGTCCGCCTGGCGCGAGAGGTCCTCGAACCCCTGCTCCACCGAGGCGCGCGCCACGGCCTCGGCGTCGCCGATGAGGCGCGTCATGGTCTCGCGGACCGCGTCGAACGAGGGGGGCTCGGCGCCGCCCGCGCCCGGCTGCGCGCCGCTCGCGAACGCCTGGACCATCGCGTTCAGCTCCTGGGCGTCGCGGCCGAGGCCGGCGTAGCGGCCGAGGAGCTCGCGCAGCACCTCGCGGCGAGCGCGGACCTCCTCGGCCCGCGCGGCGAGCGCCACCGCCTGATCGTGCTGGCCCTGCACGAGCGCGCTCACCGCGCTCATGAGCTCCTGCACGAGCGGTCCGAGCTTCGCGTCCACCGCGCCGAGCTCGGCGAGCTTCTCCGCCGTGCGCTCCACGTTCCGCTGCGAGTCGAGCGGCAGCCGCTGCGCCTCGCGGGCGACGCTCGCGATGCGCTCGAGCTCCGCCTCGAGCGCCGTCGCGGCCGCGACGAGCGGGGAGAGGGGCTTCTTCACGGTCTTCGTCACGCGTCCCCCCGCCGGAGCCAGCCGTGCATCACCGCGAGCAGGCGGTCGGGGTCCACGGGCTTCGCCACGTAGTCGGAGGCCCCCGCCTCGATCGCCTTCTCCCGGTCGCCCTTCATGGCCTTCGCGGTGAGCGAGATGATGGGCAGATCGCGGTGCTGCGCCACCTTCCGGATCTCCTGGATGGCGGTGAGCCCGTCCATCTCCGGCATCATCGTGTCCATGAGGACGAGATCCACCGCGGGGTTCTCGCCGAGGAGGCGGATCGCCTCGCGCCCGTTCTCGGCGTGGATGACGCGCATCCGGCGGGCCTCGAGCACGCTGTTGATCGCGAACACGTTCCGGATGTCGTCGTCCGCGAGGAGCACCGTCCGGCCGGAGAAGTCGGCCTCGGGCGGCAGGGGGTTCACGTTGAGGTCCTCCTCCACGCTCACCGGCGGCCGCGGCGCCGCGTCCGCCCCCGCGTAGCGCACCGGCAGGACGAGCGTGAAGGTGCTGCCGACGCCCGGCTCGCTCTCGACCTGGATCGTCCCCCCCAGGAGCCGCGCGATCTCCCGGCTGATGGTGAGGCCGAGCCCCGTGCCGCCGTACTTGCGGCTCGTGGTGCCGTCCGCCTGCTGGAAGGCCTCGAAGATGAGCTTCTGCTTCTCCTTGGGGATGCCGATGCCCGTGTCCGAGACGGCGAAGGCGATCGCCTCGCCGGCGACCTCGGGGCCCGGCGCGCTCAGGGTGACGGTGACCGACCCCCGCGAGGTGAACTTCACCGCGTTCGAGAGCAGGTTCTTCAGGATCTGCTGCAGGCGCGTCACGTCCGTGAAGATCGTCCGCGGCAGGGCGGGATCGACCGTGACGGAGAAGGTGAGCGCCTTCTGCTCGGCGACGTGCCGGAAGTTCTGCTCGAGGTACTCGCGGACCGTCTCGACGCGCGACTCGCGGGCGTCGATCTGCATCTTGCCCGCCTCGACCTTGGAGAGATCGAGGATCTCGTTGATGAGCCCGAGCAGCTCGTTGCCCGACGTGTACACCGTGCTCGCGAACTTCACCTGCTCCGGCGTGAGGTTCCCCTCCTTGTTCTCGGCGAGCATCTTCGAGAGGATGAGCAGGCTGTTGAGCGGCGTGCGGAGCTCGTGCGACATGTTCGCGAGGAACTCCGACTTGTACTTGGAGATGAGCTGGAGCTGCTCGGCCTTCTCCTCCAGGCTGCGGCTCGCGAGCTCGACCTCGCTGTTCTTCTGCTCGAGCAGCTTCGCCTTCTCGTTCAGCTCCCCCGCCTGCGCCTCGAGCTCCGCGTTGGACCGCTTGAGCTCCTGCAGCAGTTCCTCGGTGCGCATGCTCGAGCCGATCATGTTGAGGATGACGCCGATGTTCTCCATCAGCTGATCGAAGAAGGCGAGGTGGTTCGGGCTGAACTCCTCGAACGCGGCGAGCTCGATCACCGCCTTCGTCTCGCCCTCGAAGAGGACCGGCAGGACCACCACGCAGCGCGGCGGCGCCTCGCCCATCCCCGTCGCGATGTAGATGAAGTCCCGCGGGACCCGCCTGAGGAGGATGCGCTTCTTCTCGAACGCGCACTGCCCGATGAGCGTCTCGCGCAGGCGGTACGAGGACGCGAGGGCCTTCCGCCCGCCGAAGCCGTAGCTCGCGATGAGGTTCAGGACCGGCTCGCCCTTCGCCTCGTCGCGCTCCATGAGGAAGAAGGCGCCGTGCGAGGCGTTCACGAGGGGCGTGAGCTTCGACACGATCGCCTGGGCCACGGACACGATGTTCCGCTGCCCCTGCATCATGTTGGAGAAGTTCGCGAGGTTCGTCTTCAGCCAGTCCTGCTCGGTGTTCTTCTGCGTGGTCTCCTTGAGGGTGGAGATCATCTGGTTGATGTTGTCCTTCAGGGCGGCCACCTCGCCCTGGGCCTCGACCGTGATCGACCGGGTGAGGTCCCCCTTCGTCACCGCGGTCGAGACCTCCGCGATGGCGCGAACCTGGGACGTCAGGTTGCCGGCGAGCTGGTTCACGTTGTCGGTGAGGTCGCGCCAGGTGCCGGCGGCGCCGGGCACCTTGGCCTGGCCGCCGAGCTTCCCCTCGATGCCGACCTCGCGCGCGACGCCCGTCACCTCGTCCGCGAAGATGCGGAGCGTGTCGGTCATGGAGTTGATGGTCTCGGCGAGCGCCGCGACCTCGCCCTTGGCCTCCAGCACGAACTTCTGCGACAGGTCGCCGTTCGCGACGGCGGTGACGACCTTGACGATGCCGCGCACCTGCGTCGTGAGGTTCGACGCCATGAAGTTCACGTTGTCGGTGAGGTCCTTCCAGGTGCCGGCGACGCCGGGCACCCGGGCCTGCGCGCCCAGCTTGCCCTCCACGCCGACCTCGCGCGCCACCGTCGACACCTGATCCGCGAAGGTGCGCAGCGTGTCGGTCATGGAGTTGATGGTCTCGGCGAGCGCCGCGACCTCGCCCTTCGCCTCCAGGACGAACTTCTGCGACAGGTCGCCGTTCGCGATCGCGGTCACGACCTTGATGATGCCGCGCACCTGCGTCGTGAGGTTCGACGCCATGAAGTTCACGTTGTCGGTGAGGTCCTTCCACGTGCCGGACACGCCTCGCACGTTGGCCTGACCGCCGAGCTTCCCCTCCGTGCCGACCTCGCGCGCGACGCGGGTCACCTCGGCGGCGAACGAGTTCAGCTGGTCCACCATCTTGTTGATGACGTCCTTGATCTGGAGGATCTCGCCCTTCACGTCGACCGTGATCTTCTGCGTCAGGTCGCCGTTCGCGATCGCGGTCGCCACCTTGGACACGTCGCGCAGCTGGACGGTCAGGTTGGAGGCCATCGCGTTCACGTTGTCGGTGAGGTCCTTCCAGGTGCCGCTCACGCCGCGGACCTCGGCCTGGCCGCCGAGCTTGCCCTCCGTGCCGACCTCCTTCGCGACGCGGGTCACCTCGGCGGCGAACGAGTTCAGCTGGTCCACCATCACGTTGATGGTGTTCTTGAGCTCGAGGATCTCGCCCTTCGCCTCGACGGTGATCTTCTGGGAGAGGTCGCCGCGGGCGACGGCGGTCGTGACCTTGGCGATGTTGCGGACCTGCGTCGTGAGGTTCGCGGCGAGGCCGTTCACGTTGTCGGTGAGGTCCTTCCACGTGCCGCTGACGCCCTTCACGTCGGCCTGGCCGCCGAGCTTGCCCTCCGTGCCGACCTCCTTCGCGACGCGGGTCACCTCGGCGGCGAACGAGTTCAGCTGGTCCACCATCACGTTGATGGTGTTCTTGAGCTCGAGGATCTCGCCCTTCGCCTCGACGGTGATCTTCTGGGAGAGGTCGCCGCGGGCGACGGCGGTCGTGACCTTGGCGATGTTGCGGACCTGCGCCGTGAGGTTCGCGGCGAGGCCGTTCACGTTGTCGGTGAGGTCCTTCCAGGTGCCGCTGACGCCGCGCACCTCGGCCTGGCCGCCGAGCTTGCCCTCCGTGCCGACCTCCTTCGCGACGCGGGTCACCTCCGCGGCGAACGAGCGGAGCTGATCGACCATGGTGTTGATCGTGGTCTTGAGCTCGAAGATCTCGCCGCGGGCGTCGACGGTGATCTTCTGCGACAGGTCGCCGTTCGCGACGGCGGTCGTGACCTTGGCGATGTTGCGGACCTGCGCCGTGAGGTTCGCGGCGAGGCCGTTCACGTTGTCGGTGAGGTCCTTCCAGGTGCCGCTGACGCCGCGGACCTCCGCCTGGCCGCCGAGCTTGCCCTCCGTGCCGACCTCGCGCGCGACGCGGGTGACCTCCGCGGCGAACGAGTTCAGCTGGTCCACCATCTTGTTGAAGACGTCCTTGATCTGGAGGATCTCGCCCTTCACGTCGACCGTGATCTTCTGGCCGAGGTCGCCGTTCGCGATCGCGGTCGCCACCTTGGACACGTCGCGCAGCTGGACGGTCAGGTTCGACGCCATCGCGTTCACGTTGTCGGTGAGGTCCTTCCACGTCCCCGACACGCCGCGGACGTTGGCCTGGCCGCCGAGCTTGCCCTCCGTGCCGACCTCCTTCGCGACGCGGGTCACCTCCGCGGCGAACGAGTTCAGCTGGTCCACCATCTTGTTGATGACGTCCTTGATCTGGAGGATCTCGCCCTTCACGTCGACCGTGATCTTCTGCGTCAGGTCGCCGTGGGCGATGGCGATCGCGACCTTGGACACGTCGCGCAGCTGGACGGTCAGGTTCGACGCCATCGTGTTGACGTTGTCGGTGAGGTCCTTCCAGGTGCCGGCGACGCCCTTCACGTCGGCCTGGCCGCCCAGCTTGCCCTCCGTGCCGACCTCCTTCGCGACGCGGGTCACCTCGGCGGCGAACGAGCGGAGCGTGTCCACCATCGTGTTGATGGTGTTCTTGAGCTCGTAGATCTCGCCGCGGGCGTCCACGGTGATCTTCTGGGAGAGGTCGCCGTTCGCGACGGCGGTCGTGACCTTCGCGATGTTGCGGACCTGCGCCGTGAGGTTCGCGGCGAGGCCGTTCACGTTGTCGGTGAGGTCCTTCCAGGTGCCGCTGACGCCCTTCACGTCGGCCTGGCCGCCGAGCTTCCCCTCGTTGCCGACCTCCTTCGCGACGCGCGTCACCTCCGCCGCGAACGACTGGAGCTGGTCCACCATCACGTTGATGGTGTTCTTGAGCTCGAGGATCTCGCCCTTCGCGTCGACGGTGATCTTCTGGGAGAGGTCGCCCTGCGCGACGGCGGTCGTGACCTTGGCGATGTTGCGGACCTGCGCCGTGAGGTTCGCGGCGAGGCCGTTCACGTTGTCGGTGAGGTCCTTCCAGGTGCCGCTGACGCCCTTCACGTCGGCCTGGCCGCCGAGCTTCCCCTCGTTGCCGACCTCCTTCGCGACGCGCGTCACCTCCGCCGCGAACGAGTTCAGCTGATCGACCATCGAGTTCACCGTCGTGCCGATGCGGAGGAACTCGCCGCGGACGGGCCGGCCCTCGATGTCGAGCGACATCTTCTGCGACAGGTCGCCCTTGGCGACGGCGGTGATGACGCGCGCGACCTCGTTGGTCGGCGCGACGAGGTCGCCGATGAGCTGGTTCACCGCGCTCATGCCGGCGGCCCAGGCGCCCTTCGCCGGACCGACGGACGCGCGCTCCGTCATCTTGCCCTCCTGCCCGACGATCTTCGCGACGCGCAGGAGCTCGCTCGAGACGTGCTCGTTGAGCTGCAGGATGTCGTTCAGGACCTCGCCCGCGCGCGAGAGGATCCCCTCGCGCCGGTACGGGAGGCGTACGGAGAAGTCGCCCGCCTTGACGGCCTTCAGCACGTCGACGAGCTGCTCGACCTCGTCCTGGCTCGCGCGCGAGAGGAGGTCCCACTCGGTGAGCTCCTCGCCGGTCCGCACGCCACCCTCGTCACGCGGGCGCCCTGCTGCCGGGCGGGCGACCGCCCCATCCCGTGGCGAGCGCGCGGGCGCCGCGGCGGCGCTCTTCCCCCGCACGATCCCCCGCGCCTCGAGGGCGCCCCCCTGGAGCGCCCCCGCACGCGATCCCCGCGCGCCGTCGAGGGGTGCGCCTGGGCGCTCCGCTGGGAGCCGATCCTGGAGGCCGTCGTCGGCGCGACGGCGCGGGCGGGGGTGCGAGCGGGTGGTCGTGTTCTTCGGCATGTGTGTGTCGTCCTGTCGGGAAGCGCGCGAAAGGAGCCCTCGAGCATCCCATGGGCCGCGAACCATCTACGCGTCGGGAACCTTCCGGCCCCCATGATGGTTCATCCCCTCGACCCCTGATCCTTGGTACCCCACCGGTCGGCGCTCACCCGCCCCACCGGTTTCGTCATTGAATGGCGCGCCGGGGCACTAGATTCCACAGAACCCACGATGTCGGCCTCGACGAACGAGCTCACCCTGACGGCAGACCCCCGCGATCGAGAAGACGCTGCATCCGCCGGGCGGCGTGACGCACAGGCGTCGTCCCCGCCCGTCAAGATCCTCGTGGTCGACGATCGCGCCGAGAACCTGCTCGCGATCGAGTCGGTGCTGCGCAACCCCGCGTACGAGCTGGTGAAGGCCCGCTCCGGCGCGGACGCGCTGCGCTTCCTCCTGCACGAGGACTGCGCGCTCATCCTCATGGACGTGCAGATGCCGCAGCTCGACGGCATCGAGACGGCGCGCCTCGTCCGCGCGAACGAGCGGACCCGGACGATCCCGATCGTGTTCGTCACCGCCATGAGCGAGGAGCAGCGCTACGTGGCGCGCGGCTACGACGCGGGGGCCATCGACTACCTCCTGAAGCCCATCGACCCGGACGTGCTCCGCGCCAAGGTGGCCGCCTTCGTGGAGCTTCACCGGGCCAAGCAGGAGATCGTCCGGCAGGCGGCGCTCCTCGCGGAGCAGGAGAAGCGCGAGCGGCAGCGCGCCGTCGCGCAGCTCGAGCTCAGGAACCTCCGGCGCGAGCGCGCCGCCCAGGAGCGGTATCGGCGCCTCATCGACGGGATCAGCCACGCGATCGTCTGGACGATCGATCCCCAGTCGCTCGCCTGCACGTTCGTGAGCCCGAGCGCCGAGGCGATCATCGGCCACCCCGTCGAGCAGTGGACGGCCGGGCCGGAGTCCTGGCATGCGCTCGTGGCGCAGGAGGACCGCGCCCGGCTGCTCGCCGCCCTCCGCGACCTCTCGCCGGGCGAGGAGGGCGCCGCGCTCGAGCACGGCCTCGTCCACGCGGACGGGCGCACGCTCCGCTTCGAGACCGACCTCCGGGTCGTCCCCGCCGAGGAGGAGGGGCGCTTCGAGGTGCGCGGCTTCTCCGTCGACGTCACGGACGCCCGCCTGGCCGAGGAGGCGCTCGAGTTCCTCGATCGGTCGGGGGCCGCCCTGGCGGAGTCGCTCGACCTCGCCACCACCGCGGACACGGCCGCCCGGCTCGGCGTGCCGTTCATCGCCGACGCGGCGGTCGTCCACGTCGAGGCGGTCGACGATCTCCCCGCGATCCTGGCGGTCGCGCACCGCGATCCCGCACGGATCGAGGCCCTCCGCGCGCTGGTGCGCGACGCCCCGCTTCCCCCGCCGAGGGAGGATGGGCACGCCGAGGTCTGCGAGGACCTCCGGCCGCTCCTGCCGGCCGCGGCGGCGGAGCGCGCGCGCGGGCTCCTCGGCGAGCGACCGATCCGGCTCGTCTCGGTGGCGCTCCGGGGCCGGGACCGGGTGGTGGGGTCCATCCGGTTCCTGGCGGGCGCACGCCGCGACACCGCGCGCGAGCTGCGCCTCGCGGAGGAGCTCGGGCGCCGCGCCGCGCAGGCCCTCGACCACGCCCTCGTGCACCGCAGCGCGCAGCACGCGGTGAGCGTTCGCGACGAGTTCATCTCCATCGCGTCCCACGAGCTGCGCACGCCCCTCACACCGCTGCACCTCCAGATGAAGGCGCTGCAGCGCGGGCTCTCCGAGCTCCCGGAGGGACCGCGCCGCGGCACGCTCCTCGAGCGGCTCGCGACGTGCGCGCGGCAGGTGGACCGGATGACCCGCCTCGTCGCCAACCTGCTCGACGTGACGCGCCTCCACGCCGGGCGCCTCGAGGTGGACCGCGAGCCGATCGAGCTCGGCGAGCTCGTCTCCGACGTGGCGGGCCGCTTCAGGGACGAGCTCGCGCGCGGCGGCCGGCGGCTCGAGCTCAGGGTCGCGCCGGCGCTGGAGGGGAGCTGGGATCGGCTGAAGCTCGACCAGGTGCTCACGAACCTCGTGTCGAACGCGGTGCGCTACGGCGGGCAGGGCCCGGTCTCGGTCGAGCTCGGGCGCGACGCCGCCGAGGCGGTGGTCGTCGTGGAGGACCACGGCATCGGGATCGCCGCCGAGGATCTCTCCCGCGTCTTCGAGCGCTACCACAAGGGCACGAACTCGCGCGCGCACGGCGGGCTCGGGCTCGGGCTCTACATCACGCGGCGCATCGTCGAGGCGCACGGCGGGACGATCGCCGTCGAGAGCCGGCTCGGCGAGGGGTCGGTGTTCACGGTCCGCCTGCCGCTCCAGCCGGCGCGGTGACGCCGCCGCCCTGGCGGTGAGCGGCTCAGGCGGCGGCGCGCGGGCCGAAGTCGACGATCTCGACCGGGTTCGCCGCCATGCCGAAGGTGAGCTCGTCGCGCCAGCCCTCGGCGTCGCCGCCGACCTGGAGCGGCATCGGGCGCTCGAACCGCAGCGCCACCCGATCCGCGTGGAAGTCGAGCAGGCCCGCGTGCGCGAACTCGCCGGACCAGATGCTCGGCAGGTTCATGAGCACCGTCGGGACGCCGATCGAGGTCGCGACCCGGAGCTGCATCATGCCCGGCGCGCGGTCGGCGTAGGGGAACGCCCGCAGCCCCAGGCCGTAGTAGGGGACGGTGCTCGCGGCCGCCATCATGCAGGGGCCCGCGTGGAGGAGCTCGCCGTGCGCGATGGGGCGGCCGATGCGCTCGCCCCGGGCGTCGAGCCGCCAGGCGGCGCGGCCGGCGTTCACGATCTCGCAGTACGCCGGGCGGCGCTCGAGCAGGTAGCGGGGCGCGGAGCGGAGCGCCACCGCGAGGCCGTAGCCCGACGCGCCGAGCCCGAGCTTCCGGAGCGGGGTGCCCGCCAGGCGATCGCGGATCCAGTAGTAGTCGTTCACCACCGCGGCGTCGACGCCCACGCCCGCGAACGGGGTACGGCGGCCGGCGCAGGTGAGGAGGTCGAGGCGGCGTACGCCGCCGATGTCGCCGCGCAGGAAGCGCGCGAGATCCTGGGCGTGCCGCCGCGGCGTCGCGCCCACCATCTCGGCGACGGCGTTGCCGGTCCCGAGCGCCAGCACGCCGAAGCGCGGCGGGCGGGCCGCGCGCCGCTCGGCGCTCTCGAGGATGCGGTTCACCCACGCGACGAACGTCCCGTCCCCGCCGCCCGTGAAGACGGTCGCGTAGCGCCGCGCGACCACCTCCTCGGCGATCTCGACGGCCTCGTCCTGGCTGCGGGACAGGTAGAGGTGCTCGCCAGGGACGACGCGCGACAGGGCGCGCCGGACCTCGGCGTTCACCTGCTTCGCGTTGGCGTTGAGCAGGACCGCGACCTCGGCGCCCGGCTCGGCGACCGGGTACTCGGGGAGGAACGGGTACCGCTCGGCGCTGACCATTCGAAGCATCGTGACCCCGGCGAGGATGTGACGCGGATGTCGCGATTTCGAGCAAGCGCGGTGCCACGCCGCGTCACCGCCGCGAATCTCCGGCAAAACGGGGACTTGCGGCTCGCCTGGCCTCGCCCAGGGGGGCCGCGCGGCGCGTCGCCCAGGTGGCGGACCGCGTAGCGGGCTACGCACCAAAATCGCCGGGAGCGCCGTTTGACAGGGAGGTTCGCGGCCTTACGTTGCCCCCCGTCCAGGAGGACTCTCAGAGCATGGCCAAGATCATCGGCATCGACCTCGGCACGACGAACTCCGTCGTCGCAGTGATGGAAGGCAAGGACGCCGTCGTCATCACCAACGAGGAAGGCTCCCGCCTCACCCCGAGCGTGGTCGCCTATACGAAGGAAGGGGAGCGGCTCGTCGGCCAGGTGGCGAAGCGCCAGGCGATCACGAACCCGGAGAAGACCGTCTACTCCATCAAGCGGTTCATGGGGCGCCGGTTCTCCGAGGTGCAGGACGAGATGAAGCGCGTCCCGTACCACGTGGTGGAGGGGCCGAACGGCGACGCGCGCATCCAGGTCGACGCGAAGCAGTACTCGCCGCCCGAGATCAGCGCCCAGGTGCTCCTCAAGCTGAAGCGGGCCGCGGAGAACTACCTCGGCGAGAAGGTGACGGACGCCGTCATCACCGTCCCGGCCTACTTCAACGACTCCCAGCGCCAGGCCACCAAGGACGCGGGCGAGATCGCCGGGCTGAACGTCCGGCGCATCGTGAACGAGCCCACCGCCGCCGCGCTCGCCTACGGCCTCGACCGCAAGAAGAACGAGAAGATCGCCGTCTACGACTTCGGCGGCGGTACCTTCGACATCTCGATCCTCGAGGTCGGCGAGAACGTCGTCGAGGTGCTCGCCACGAACGGCGACACCCACCTCGGCGGCGACAACCTCGACCAGAAGGTCATCGACTGGCTCATCGCCGAGTTCCGCAAGGACACCGGCATCGACGTGTCGAAGGACAAGATGGTGCTCCAGCGCCTGAAGGAGGCGGCGGAGAAGGCGAAGATCGAGCTCTCCTCGATGATGGAGACCGAGATCAACCTGCCGTTCCTCACCGCCGACCAGACGGGCCCGAAGCACCTGTCCATCAAGCTCTCGCGCGCCAAGCTCGAGCAGATGGTCGAGGACCTCATCGAGCGCTCGGTCGAGCCGACCCGCAAGGCCCTCGCCGACGCGAAGCTCTCGCCCGAGCAGATCGACGAGGTGGTCCTCGTCGGCGGCCAGACCCGCATGCCCGCCATCACCGAGCGGGTGAAGAAGCTCTTCGGCAAGGATCCGAACCGGTCCGTGAACCCGGACGAGGTCGTCGCCATCGGCGCCGCGGTGCAGGCGGGCGTCCTCTCCGGCGAGGTGAAGGACATCCTGCTGCTCGACGTCACGCCGCTCTCGCTCGGCGTCGAGACGCTCGGCGGCGTGATGACGCGCCTCATCGAGCGGAACACGACCATCCCGGCGAAGCGCTCCGAGGTGTTCTCCACCGCCTCCGACAGCCAGACCTCGGTCGAGATCCACGTGCTCCAGGGCGAGCGCGAGATGGCGCGGGACAACCGCACCCTCGGGCGCTTCCACCTCGAGGGCATCCCGCCGGCGCCGCGCGGCATGCCTCAGATCGAGGTGACGTTCGACATCGACGCGAACGGCATCCTCAACGTCTCCGCCAAGGACAAGGGCACCGGCAAGGAGACGAAGATCACCATCAGCCACTCCTCGGGCCTCGCGAAGGACGAGGTGGAGAAGATGGTCGCCGACGCCCACTCGCACGAGGCGGAGGACAAGAAGCGCCGCGAGGAGATCGAGCAGCGCAACCGCGCCGAGAACCTCGCCTACCAGATGGAGAAGCTGCTCAAGGACAACAAGGACAAGCTCCCGGCCGACGTCGTCAAGGAGGTCGAGGACGCCGTCGGGGAGGTCCACAAGGTCCGCGAGAAGGGCAGCGCCGACGAGGTGAAGGCGGCGATGGATCGCCTCGAGCGCGCGAGCCACAAGGCGGCGGAGGAGCTCTACAAGACCGCTGGCCCGGGGGCCGCGCCCGGTGGCGCCGGCCCGCAGGAGGGCGCGCCGGCCGGCGAGGAGAAGCAGAAGGACAACGTCGTCGACGCCGAGTTCAAGCAGGTCTGACCGGCGGGTCCCGCCTCCCGCGGGGCCGAGCGTCATCACGGGGCCGTCCGCTCGCGCGGGCGGCCCCGCTCCTCTTTCCGGGGGACGAGGCGGCGCGAGGCGCACCGGGCGCGGCGAGGCCGCGGCGGCCGCTCCGTGCGCCGAGGGCGAAAGGAGCGAGATCGCGACTCCGCGGGCCCGGGATCGTGCGCCGCCCGCGCCGCTGCCTTACCATCCGCGCCGTGCACCTCACCGTCCTCTCCCGCTCGACCGCCATCTACACCACCCGCCGGATCGTCGAGGCCGCGCGCGCGCGCGGGCTCTCGACGCGCGTGGTCGACCCCCTCGACGTGCAGATGGGGCTCGGGGGAGACGCCCCGGCGCTCTACTGGCGGCGCCGCCGCTTCCCCCCGACGGACGTGGTCGTGCCGCGCATCGGCCTCTCCATCCACCAGTACGGCCTCGCGGTCGTGAACCAGCTCGAGCTCCTCGGCGTCCCCTCGCTGAACGGCGCCTGGGGCATCGCGGCGAGCCGCAACAAGATGCGCAGCCTGCAGCTCCTCGCCGCGAGCGGCGTTCCGGTGCCGCGCACGGTCATGGCGAGCGATCCCTCGGGCATCAAGGAGATGGTGCGGGTGGTCGGCGGCGTCCCCGTGCTCGTGAAGCTCCTCTCGGTCAACGAGAAGAGCGGCGTCATGATCTGCGAGAGCATGCAGTCGCTCGAGGCCGCGCTCGAGGCGATCCTCGGCCTCGGCCAGAACATCGTCGTGCAGCAGTACCTCCGCGGCGCCAAGGGGCGCGACCTGCGCGTGCTCGTCGTGGGCGGCGAGGTGGTCGCGACGATGCGGCGGAGCCCGCCGGTCGGGCGGCTCGCCCGGAGCCTGCGGCGCGGCGCGCGGTTCGAGCCGGTGGAGCTCCCGCCCGCGTACGCGCGGACGGCGGTGGAGGCGGCGAGGGTGCTGAAGCTCGAGGTCTGCGCCGTGGACATGCTCGAGGCGAAGGGCGTGCCGCGCGTGTTCGAGGTGAACAGCTCGCCCTCGATCAAGGAGGCGGAGACGGCCTGCGGCGTGGACGCGGCCGGTAAGATCGTCGACCGCGCCGTCGCGCTCGCCGCCGCGACGCGTCGCCCCGCACCCCGGGAGCGGGCGCCGCGCCGTGCCGTGCGCGGCCGCGCCGTGTGAGCGCCGGCTTGAATGCATGGCCGCTGTCTGCCGTCCCTGGTATGAGAGCGGTCGCATCCCGCAAGGAGCCCGCATGATCCGCGCCCTCGTCGCAGTCGCCCTCGTCGTCGCCGCTCCGCTCGCCCGCGCCGCGGATCCCGCGGCCGACGCGGCCAGGAGCTATCGCATCGACACGCAGGGCTCGACCACCGACGTGAAGGCCGGCGGGAAGGGGACGCTCGTCCTCGCCATCGTCCCGCTCGAGAAGGTGCACGTCCACCCGCAGGCGCCGCTCAAGATCACGCTCGAGGCGCGGGGGCTCACGCTCGCGAAGACCTCCCTCGGTCACAAGGACGCCCAGGACCCCAAGGCCGAGGCGCCCCGCTTCGAGGTCCCCTTCGTCGCGAGCGCCGCCGGCAAGCAGGAGGCGAAGGCGAAGCTCGACTTCTTCATCTGCTCCGACCAGTGGTGCGTGAAGCAGACCCGCGACGTCGCCGTCGCCGTGAACGTGAAGTGAGGACCCGGCGCGTCCGCCGGCCGAGCGCCGGCGTGCGCCCCGGGATCGCCCGCCCATGCGCGTCGTCTACGGCCTGAACCCGGTGCGGGAGGTGCTGCGTGCCGGAGGGGAAGGGCTCTCGGAGCTCTGGCTCGCCGAGGGCGGCTCGCGCGGCGCCGCCTTCGCCGAGCTCGAGCGGCTCGGCCGCGCGGCCGGTGCGAAGGTGCGGACCGCTCCCCGGCCGAAGCTGGACCGGCTCGCCGGCAGCGACCGCCACCAGGGAGTGGTGGCCGTCGTGGCCGACTTCCAGTACTCCACGCTCGAGGACATCCTCGCGGCGGCGAGGGCGAGCGGGCGCGCGCCGCTCCTCGTCGTGCTCGACGGCGTCGAGGATCCCCACAACCTCGGCGCGATCATCCGCTCCGCTCATGCCCTCGGGGCACACGGGGTGGTGATCCCCAAGGACCGCGCCGTCGGCGTGACGCCGGTGGTCGCGAAGACCTCGGCGGGTGCGGTGGAACGTTGCCCGGTCGCGCGCGTCACGAACGTGGCCAAGACCATCGAGTCGCTCCAGCAGGAGGGCGTCTGGTCGGTCGCCCTCGCGGCCGACGGCGAACGACCGCTCGCGGAGCTCGATCTGAGAGGTCCGATCGCCCTCGTGCTGGGCAGCGAGGGGGAGGGGCTCCGGCCGCTCGTCCGCAAGACCTGCGACCACGCCGCGCGGATCCCCATGTCGGGGGACCTGGACAGCCTCTCGGTCTCGGCGTCGGCAGCCGTGGCGCTCTATGAGACCGCGCGCCAGCGGGGCGGGTAGCTGCTCGTTTCGTCCAGCGACATGCGGCCTTGACAAGCCCTGGGAGGTCATCTAAAAGGCACCGCTCCACGCAGCACGGGGCGGATCGCCGGCAGGAGCGCACCGGCGAACCGCGGCGAGTTCCGGAAGGATCTTGCTGGCGTAGCTCAGTCGGTAGAGCAGCTGCCTTGTAAGCAGCAGGTCGCGGGTTCGAATCCCACCGCCAGCTCCAGGAGCAGTGGGGTCGACGCGAGGTGAAACACGGTGGTTTCTGGAGGGGTTCCCGAGCGGCCAAAGGGAGCAGACTGTAAATCTGCCGGCTTACGCCTTCGGTGGTTCGAATCCACCCCCCTCCACAGTCAGTCATCCTCTCGAGAAGGGATTCGCCAAAAACCTTGCGGGAATAGCTCAGTTGGTAGAGCGTCAGCCTTCCAAGCTGAATGTCGCGGGTTCGAATCCCGTTTCCCGCTCCAGTGAGAGGTCGGATCGACGAATTCAGGTTGCCCTCGTAGCTCAGTCGGTAGAGCGCGTCCTTGGTAAGGACGAGGTCTCCAGTTCAATCCTGGACGAGGGCTCCAATCTCAGACGGCGCGCATCGGAGGCTGCTCGCGCCAACGGCACCCACAGCAGGAGCGAATCATGGGCAAGGAGAAGTTCGAGCGCAGCAAGCCGCACGTGAACGTGGGGACGATCGGTCACGTCGACCACGGCAAGACGACGCTGACGGCCGCCATCACGAAGTACTGCGCGACGAAGGGCCGCGC
>NZ_JALCYX010000046.1:0-35139 GCF_022690695.1 Anaeromyxobacter sp. SG17 | reverse complement strand
CGGCTCACCCGGGCGCTTCGGCGCGAGGGTCCAGTGGAAGAGCCGCTTCACGACGAGCGTCGCGTAGGCGCCCGGCGGCAGCGTGAACGCCACGTTCACCCGCAGGCGACCGCGGTTCAGCTCGTCCCGCTTCGCCTCGCCGACGGCGAGCCGGCCGGGGAACACCAGGATCGGGCGCTCCTCGGGGTCGAAGTGGATCTCGGGCGTGCCGGGCACGGCGAGATCCGCGAGCGTCTGGCCCTCGCGGCGGAGCACCGAGAGCGCGGCGCTCTCCACGGCCGGATCCGAGAACTTCGTCCCCGGGCCGAGGAGCGGGAAGCTCCGCTCGTGCAGCAGCCGCGCCTGCGCGGCGTCGAGCTCGCGCGGGAACAGGAGCGAGCCCGCCTGGTAGCGGATGGACACGAGGCGCTGAATCCCGACGACGTCCTTCAGGTACTGCTTCACGCCCTCGTTCCACAGCCAGCTCTGGTAGGCGAACACCTGGAGCGCGCGCCAGCGCGGCTCGGTCCGCAGGAGCGCGCCCCGGTAGTCGCTGGGGTTCTTGCGCAACCACCGCACGACCGCCTCGTAGCGCTCGGCGCCGGGGTAGGGGTTCCTGCGATCCCACTCGCCCCAGTGCTCCTTCCAGAACCCCTTCACCCGCGCGTCGTCGGAGGCGTCGAGCTCGCTCGGGTGCGCGAGGACGTTCCGGAGCGCGAGCTCGAAGTCACCGCGCATGAGGTCCTTCACGATGAAGCCCTGGCCGTGCTTCAGCGCGCCGAACCGCTGCGAGTCGAAGTAGTTCACGACCCCCAGGCGGCGGACCTCCGCGATGGAGGCCGTGAGGCGGGCGACGTCGTCCTCGGAGAGATCGCGGACGGTCACGGCGAAGCGGTTCGAGGTCGTGTTCTCCGCGGAGATCGCCTCGCGGGACCGCCCGAGCGGCTTCAGGCGGAGATCGGGATCCTGCAGCTCGATCTCGCGGCGGTGGATCGCGATGAGCTGGGTGGTGCGCCCCTGCTTGTCCTTGAGGCCGCAGAAGCTCACGGCCGCGCGGGGGATCTTGAACTGCTTGCAGATGCGCTCGACCGCGTCGAACGTGGAGAGCTTCTGCTTGTCCATCAGGTAGACGTAGTGCGAGCCCTTCGGGTCCTCGTCGAAGCGCCACGACTCGGAGACCTGGAAGTCCTCCGGCTTCTGCTTGAGCTTCATGCGCGCTCCCTACCACGGAACGACCGCCGGGGCGCGGTGCGGGGGGTGGCGCCGCTCCCCTGGCCGGGTGTATGGACCCCGTCCGACCCCGTGCGGCGTGCGCCCGTGGGGCCCGGGGGCGGGTCGATCTCGGAGGTCCGAATGGGCATGGGAGAGCTTCTCGTCGTCCTCTTCATCGTGGTGCTCTTCTTCGGCGCGAGCCGCTTGCCCGCGCTCGGGGAGGGGCTCGGCAAGGCGCTGCGCAGCCTGAAGGGTGCGGTGAGCGGGGAGGGGGTCTCGGGGGGCGGAGAGAAGGCCCGAAAGGTCCCTCCGCGCGAGCTCGGTCCGGGCAGCAGCGAGGGTGAGACCGGAGGGGACGAGCGCTAGTCGAGCGGAGCGCGGCGCGGGAGCACGTCCGGGCGATCCCGGGAAGCGGCCGGCTAGGCCGTCTTCTGCCGGAAGAACAGGACGATCGACAGACAGTGGAACTCGTCGTCGCTCGACTGCGTGACCACGCGGTCCACGACCTCGAGGTCGGCGTTCGAGCGCATCCAGCGCGTGACGGTCTCGCCGAGCTCCTCGCGTTCCTTGGCCTTGGTCGCGGAGAAGACCTTCACCCCGGTGAACTGCTGCATCGCGCTCTCCCCTGTCTCTGACGCCTCGCCCCTTTGCGGCGCGACCGACCCGAAAAAGTATTGCCGACGCATTTTGCACTGTCAAACCTGCGACGCCGATAACACTCGATGTCTCCTCGCGGTTTTTGGGGTCCGCGCCCCCGCCGCGGCTTTTGCTCGGCGGTTTCGGCGTCCCTAGGTTCAGGCCGAGCGGAGGGGTCATGCGGCCGAAGAAGGGCTTCGCGGTCGAGTTCATCAACCGGATCCGGACGATGGATCCCTCGGAGCTGAACGCACTCATCGTGCGTGAGGCGGGGGAGGACCTCGCCCAGTTCTTCCTGTCCTACAGCGCGAGCCTCATCTCCCGTGATCCCGAGAAGGTCCTCGAGAACACCTCGAGCCTCATGTTGATGGGCTATCTCATCCGCGCGGCCGAGGACCGTCGCGAGCACCGCCACGAGCAGGCGGTCGCCCTCGCCTGATCCTTCTCAAGCTCCCGCGCCCCGTGCTAAGCACGCGACGGCCCAGCAGAGGCCGGGGGCGCCATGCTCATCGATCTCCACGTCCACAGCCATCACTCCCGCGGCGGCACGCTCGCGCCGCGCGATGCGCTCCGCCGCGCGAAGGAGGCCGGGCTCGACGGGGTGGCGTTCACGGACCTGAACACGCTCGACGGCCTCGACGAGATCCGCGCCGCGGGCCGGGACGAGGGCCTGCTCGCGCTCGTGGGCGTCGAGGTCTCGACGGATCGCGGCCACTACCTCTGCTTCTTCCCCGATCCGTCGAAGGTCCCGGCGCCGCCGCAGGCGTTCGGGTCCGCGACCCCGTGGCCGGTGCGCGACGTGCTCGCGAAGGTGCGGGCGCTCGGCGGCGTGGCGGTGGCGGCGCACCCCTACGACAAGACGATCGACCGGCCGAGCGGGGACTTCATCTTCACGCTCGAGGGGCTCGCCGCGATCGAGGGCTTGAACGCGCGCGTCACGGCCGCGGCGAACGACCTCGCGGTCGAGGCCGCGGACCACATGACCCTGCCGTGCACCGGCGCGTCCGGCGCGCACGCCTCGCTCGACGAGATCGGGAAGGCCGCGACGCTGTTCCGTGACCCGGTGACGAGCGAGGCCGACCTCGTGGCGCAGCTCAAGGCCGGGACGGTCTTCTGCGTCGCGATGGGCGTCACGCCGCAGCCCGCGTCAGCGGGCGACCGTCGCGAGCGGCGCGACGACCGCGGCGGGCATGGCCACCGGGGCGGTCATGGCGGAGGTCACGGCGGGCGCCGCGAAGGCGGCGGGAACCGCGGCGGCCATCGCGACCGCGGCGGGCGCCGGTAGAGAGCCCCACCGCAGGCCGGATCCGTACTGCCTCCGTACGCCGAGCAGCGGAGCGACGAGTCCGCCCGGCGCAGGCCGGGATCGTGCGCCGTACGCTAGCGCTCCCAGCGGACCAGTCGATCGTCCTGCAAGAACGCGCGGCGCTTGCCGCCCGCCCACGACCACTCTTCCGTCCCCGCGGGCCGGTCGATGCGCTTCCGCTCCGGGAGGCCCCACGCCATCTCCAGCGCGCGCGGGCTCATGCCCTCGGCGGGCTCCTTCTTGAGGATCGCGGCGCGCTGGTCCGGGGGGAGGCCCCGGAAGAACGAGGAGGGATCCTCGACGGAGAGGATCTGCTCGACCTCGGCGCGGACGTCGGCGTAGCTCGCGGCGGTCTGCGGGAGGACCACGACGAGCGGCCGCGACTCGCCGGCCGCCTCGACGTAGACCCACGGGCTGTATCGCGGCGTCATCACCACGCGGCGCGCGATGAGCCAGCCGGTCGGGAACTCCACCTCGCGCAGCCGGACCGCCGTCCCGGGCGGGAGGATCCGCTCGGGCGTGGGCGGGGCGATCGGCGTGCCGCCGGTCGTCTCGATCATGTCGAGCTCGGCCGGCGACTGATCGGTGAGCAGCATCTTGGACCGGTCGCCCCAGAACGGCGCGACGTAGGCGGCGACGCGCAGGTAGCGCTGCTGCCCGTCGAGCTCCTGGTGGACGCGGGTTCGCTCGGTGTCGGGGATGGCCGCGTGCGGCGCGCAGGCCGCGAGGGCGAGGAGGGCGGGGACGAGGAGGGGAGCGCGTCGCATGCACCATTCTTCGCAGAGCCCCGCCCCGCGCACAAGCGAGGCTCCGTCGGCGCTCGAGGTGCCGCGAGGCCGATCGGGTCGGCGCGGCCGGAGAGCGGGGCCGCGCGCTCGCACCCGTCTACTTCCGCTCGGCGTTCTTCCCTTCCTCGATGAGCTCGCGGACGCGCTGCCCGCCCTTGTGACCCAGCTCCGAGTAGCCCTTCGAGCCGAGCTGCTCCTTGCGCGCCTCGCCTCCGAGGCGGCCTGCCTCGCGTACCGTCATGTTGCCGCTCGCGCGGCGCTGTCCCTTGTCCCGGTCCGGCATGTGCGACTCCCTGTCCTCCTGAGGATGGGCCAAAGCTGAGGGTGGGCCCTCTGCGGGGCAAGGGCGCGCGCGCATAAGCTTCTCCCGCCGACGCACCGGGCGCGCCGGCGGGCGCTCCTCGGGGCGGCGCAGGCGGTCGCTCACCGTTACGCTTCAGGCCATGGCGCGGCTGAGCGACAACGCCCTTCACGTCCTGGAACGCCGCTACCTCCTGCGCGACGAGCACGGCGCCGTGGTCGAGACGCCGGAGGCCCTGTTCCGGCGCGTCGCCCGGGCGGTCGCCGCGGCGGAGCCGCCCGGCGAGCGCGATCGAGCCGCCGAGCGGTTCGAGGCACGCATGACGGGGCTCGAGTTCCTGCCCAACTCGCCGACCCTGATGAACGCGGGCCGGACGCACGGCCAGCTCGCCGCCTGCTTCGTGCTGCCCGTGGAGGACGACCTCGCAGCGATCTTCGACGCGCTCAAGTGGGCGGCCCTCATCCACCAGTCCGGCGGAGGCACCGGCTTCGCGTTCTCGCGGCTGCGGCCGCGCGGCGACGTGGTGAAGACCACGCACGGCGTCGCGAGCGGTCCGGTCTCGTTCATGCGCGTCTACGACGCCGCGACCGAGATCATCAAGCAGGGCGGCGTGCGGCGCGGGGCGAACATGGCGGTCCTCTCCGCCGCGCATCCGGACGTCGTCGAGTTCGTGGACGCGAAGCGCGGCCACGGCCTCGAGAACTTCAACCTCTCCGTCGCCGCGCCCGACACGCTGTTCCACGCCGCGTCGCGCGGCGAGCCGTGGCCGCTCCGCCATCCGAGGAGCGGGGCGGTGGTGCGGACGATCGACGCGCGGGCGCTGCTCGACAGGATCGCGGAGGCGGCGTGGGCGTCGGGCGAGCCGGGCCTCCTCTTCCTCGACCGCGTCGAGGCGGCGAACCCGACCCCCGACCTGGGACACTTCGAGGCGGTGAACCCGTGCGGCGAGCAGCCGCTGCTGCCCTTCGAGGCGTGCACGCTCGGCTCCGTGAACCTCGGCCGCTTCGAGCGGGGCGGCCGCGTGGACTGGGACGCGCTCGCCGCGTGCGTGCGGGACGGCGTGCGCTTCCTCGACGACGTGCTCGACGTGAACGTCTGGCCGCTGCCGCAGATCGCGGAGATCTCGCACCGCAACCGGAAGGTCGGGCTCGGCGTGATGGGCTGGGCGGATCTGCTCGTCCGCCTCGGGACGCCCTACGACGCGCCCGAGGCGCTCGCGCTCGCCGACGAGGTCATGGGCTTCGTGCAGCGCGAGGCCCACGCCGCGAGCGAGGAGCTCGCGCGCGAGCGCGGCCCGTTCCCTGGCTTCCCCTCGAGCGCGCTCGCGCGGGACGGCCGCCCGCCGCGCCGGAACGCGACCGTCACGACGATCGCGCCGACCGGCACGCTCGCGCTCATCGCGGGCTGCTCCTCCGGCATCGAGCCGCTCTTCGCGCTCGCCTACGTCCGCCGGGCGCTCGACGACTCCGAGCTCCGCGAGGAGCACCCCCTCGTCGCGCGGGCCCTCCACGAGGCCGGCGCCGGCGCGGCGATCTCCTCGGTGCGCGCGGCGGGACGCGCGCGCGGGATCGTGGGCGTGCCGGACGCGGTCGCGCGGCTCTTCGCCACCGCCTACGACGTCTCGCCCGAGGCGCACGTCCGGATGCAGGCGGCCTTCCAGCGCCGCACCGACAACGGCGTCTCGAAGACCATCAACCTGCCCCGCGACGCCGTCGTCGGCGACGTGGCGCGCGCGTATGCGCTCGCGTTCGAGCTCGGCTGCAAGGGGATCACCGTCTACCGCGACGGCTCGCGCGAGCAGCAGGTGCTCACGAGCGGCGCCACGCGGAACGGCGAGGAGTGTCCGCAGTGCGCGTCCGCCCTCACCCGGGCCGGCGGCTGCATGACGTGCGGTCACTGCGGCTGGGCGAGCTGCGAGACGACCGAGTGAGGTGAGCCGTGCCTCGCTGCCGCGCCCGGGCCATCCGGGGCCGGCGGTCGTTCCGGGCGGGGCGCGGGAGGGGAGCCCTCGCTCGCATACGCGTCCTGCGCGGACGCGTCACGTCGTCACGGGAGTGGTAGGGGCCTTCCACCGACATTACAGACAGTGCCGGACGTCGGGAGAAGTCGCCGTCAGGGAGGTCCCCGATGAGAGCGATCGTCGCGGATGATCACGAGGTGGTGCGGCGGGGCGTGCGTGCCCTCGTCGAGTCGCACCCCGGCTGGACGGTGTGCGGCGAGGCCTCGAACGGACGGGACGCCGTCCGGCTCGCTCAGGAGCTCCGCCCGGACGTCGTGGTGCTCGACGTCACCATGCCCGACCTGAACGGGCTCGAGGCGACGCGCGAGATCCGCTCGACGGTGCCCGGCACCGAGATCGTCCTCCTCACGGTGCACGACTCGGATCAGCTGCTCGATCAGGCGCTCAGCGCCGGCGCCCGCGGCTACGTCCTCAAGGAGGACGCCGCCCGTCACCTCGTGGACGCCATCGACGCGCTGTCCCGCCACACCCCGTACCTCACGGCGCGCGGGGCGGAGCGCCCGGCCGCCGTTCCGGCCGCGGAGGCGGGCCGGAACGCCGCCGTGTCGCGCGGAGGCCGCGTCACCTCCCTCACGCAGCGCGAGCGCGAGGTGCTCCGGCTGCTCGCGCAGGGCGAGTCGAACCGCGAGGTCGGCGAGCAGCTCTCCATCAGCGCGAAGACGGTCGAGACCCACCGGGCGAACGTCATGCGGAAGCTCGGCGCGAGCTCGATCGTGGACCTCGTCCATTACGCCATCCGCAACGGCATCGTCGTGCCGTGACGTGACCGCGCGGCCTGCGGAGAGCCTCGGGGGCCGCGGTCGCGAAGCCGCAGGCGACGGCGCGCGCCAGTCCCCGGCTTGCCGCCGAGGCGTCCCGTGGGGGCGGGCGGCGATCGTGCGCAGACGGCTCCGGAGGGGGCGCGCGTCGCGGATGGGGCCTGCGTAGACGATGGCGACGCGCTCCGACACCGACCCAGCGTCGACCGGCGCCGAGCGGCGGGCCGACCCGATCGCGTCGGCGGCCGAGCAGCTCCTCGCGGTGGGCGCCGCGGAGCTCGACGCCGCGGTGGACGCAGTCCTCCGGCACGCGGTCCTGCACGTGGGCGCGGAGCGCGGGGCCGTCGTCCTCCTGGGCCGCGAGCAGAGCCTGGCGCTCGAGCGGTCCTGGGCGGCCCCCGGCGTGCCGCCGGTCCGGGAGCAGCTCGACGCGCCCTGGGTCCGCGCCGAGATCCAGGCGGGCAGGGTGGTCGCGCTGTCGTCCACGGACGATCTCCCGTCCTCGGCGGAGGCGGAGCGGCGGATCGCCCGGAAGAGCGGCATCCGCTCGGCGCTGTTCGTGCCCCTCGTGTGCGCGGGGCACCCGGTCCTCGGGTGGGCGGGGTTCGTCACGCTCTCGCGGCCGCGCCCCTGGGCGGCGGGGGTCATCGAGGACGCCCGCCGGCTCGCGACGCTCCTCGCCGCCGCGCTCCTGCGGCTCCGCGCCGAGCGCGAGCGCGACGAGCAGGCCCGGCTGCAGGCCCTCGCGCTCGAGGTCTCGTCGGGCTTCATGGACCTGCCTCCCGAGCGCGTCGTGGAGGGCGTCGTCGGGGCGCTGCGGCACACCGCGCGCGCGCTCGAGGCGGATCGCGGGTCCGCGTGGCTCCTGGAGGACGAGGGCGGCGCCGTGATGCGCCTGCTCGCGTCCTGGCCGCCGGACGCCGGGCTCCCGGAGCGCGGCGCGCGGGACGAGAAGCCCTGGCTCGGCGCGATCCTCGAGCGTCACCTCCGCGAGCACCGGCCGTACGCGCTGCACACGATAGACGAGCTCCCGCCGACCGCCGAGGCGGATCGCCAGCGCCTGCGCGCGCTCGACGCCGAGGCGCTCGCGGCCATCCCGCTCCGCGCCGGCGATCGCGCGCTCGGCTGGCTCGCCTTCTCGTGCCGGCGGCCCCACGCGTGGTCGGCGCACGCGCTCGCGAACACCCTCATCGTCGGGGACGTGGTCGGCGGCGCGATCGCGAGGGCTCGCGACGCCGAGCGGATGCGCGCGAGCGAGCTCGGCGCGCTTGCGTCGCGGGACCTCCTCCAGTCGACGATCGACGCGCTGTCGGCGCACGTCGCGATCACCGACGCGGAGGGGACCGTCCTCGCGGTGAACGCCGCCTGGCGGCGCTTCGCGGACGAGAACGGGCTCGCGATGCCGCGCCACGGGCTGGGCGCGAGCTACGTCGCCGAGTGCGAGGCCGCGGCCGCGAACGGCTGCGCGGAGGCCGCGGCCGTGAACGGCGCCATCGGCGCCCTCGCCGCCGGCCGGCTCGACGACTACCGCGTCGAGTACGCGTGCCATGGCGCGCAGCGGCCGCGCTGGTTCCAGCTCCGCATCACGCGCTTCGGAACGCCCAGCGCGACCCGGCTCGTGTTCGCGCACGAGGAGGTCACGGAGCTCAAGCAGTCCGAGGAGCGGCTCCACGCGCTCACCGGCCAGATCCTGCACGTGCAGGACGGCGAGCGGCGGCGCATGGCGCGCGACCTGCACGACGGGGTCGCCCAGCAGGTGTTCGCGATGTCGCTCGAGCTCGCCCGGGCGCGCGGACGCGCCGAGGACCCCGAGGTCCTCCGATCGCTGCAGGAGTGCGAGGCCCTGTGCCGGATGGTGCTCCAGGACCTGCGCACCGTCGCGCACGTGCTCCACCCGCCGATGCTCGACGTGGTCGGGCTCGTGCCGGCGCTCGACTGGTTCGTCCGCGGCTTCGCGGCCCGCAGCGGGATCGACGTGGCGTTCCGGTCCGAGGGCGTCGAGCGGCTCGCCCCCGAGACGGAGCTCGCGCTGTTCCGGGTGGTGCAGGAGGCGCTCGCGAACGTCCAGCGCCACTCGGGGAGCCCGTCCGCCCAGGTGTCGCTGACGCAGGGGGAGGGCGAGGTGGTGCTCGTGATCCGCGATCAGGGCCGGGGCATCCAGCTCGGCCCCGGCGCGCTCGTCGGCGTGGGCGTGGGAGGGATGCGCGAGCGGATCCGCCAGCTCGGCGGCACGCTGCGGATCGTGGGCGGGGCGGAGGGGACCGAGATCCGCGCCACGGTGCCCGCGCGCGTTCCCTGATCGAGGGCGCCCGCTTCGCGTCGCGAATCTCGAATCGCGCCGGCCCCTCAATCCCCGCGCACGGCCCGCTCGCCCAGCTCGCGCGAGCGCCGCGTCGCGGCCTCGACCGCCGCGATGAGCGCGGCGCGCAGCCCGCCCTGCTCGAGCACGTGCACGCCCGCGATGGCCGTCCCGCCCGGGCTCGTCACCTGGTCCTTCAGGCGGCCCGGGTGCTCGCCCGTCTCGAGCACCAGCTTCGCGGAGCCGAGCACGGTCTGGGCGGCGAGCGCCATCGCCACGGAGCGGGCGAGCCCGACCTTCACCCCGCCGTCGGCGAGCGCCTCGATGACGAGGAACAGGAACGCCGGTCCCGAGCCGGAGAGGCCGGTCACGGCGTCGAGGAGCGGCTCCTCGACGACGACCGTCGTACCGACGGACTGGAAGAGCGCGCGGGCCTGCTCGAGGTCGGCGTCGGTGGCGTGCGCCCCGCGCGCGAGCGCGCTCGCGCCGGCGCCCACGAGGGCGGGCGTGTTGGGCATCGTCCGGACGATGCGGACGCCGGCGCCGAGCTTGCGGGCGATCGCCGCGATCGAGACGCCGGCGGCGATCGAGATCACGAGCTTGCGGTGATCCACCGCCGGCGCGATCTCGTCGAGGAGCTGCTCCATCGTCTGCGGCTTGACGGAGAGGACGACGATGTCCGCCTGCTCGGTCGCCTCGAGGTTCGAGGCGACCGTCGTGACGCCGTAGCGCTTCGCGATCTCGTCGCGCCGCTCCGAACGGAGCTCGGCGCACAGGATCTCGGCGGCGGTCGCCGTCCCCGCGCGGAGGAGCCCCTTCACGAACGCCTCGGCCATGTTTCCGGTGCCGAGGAACGCGATCTTCTTCCCGAGTGCCATCGGGGAAGCCTAGACGACCCGGCGGGATTCGTGAACAGCCAACGAGCGAAGCGCCTCCGGGTGGGCGTCGCGCGCTCGAGACCGCGCGTTCCCGGGCCCGGCCAGAGGGGTGAGGCGCCGGCCGTGCGCGCGAGGGCTGCTCCATGGAGCGCGCTACCCGATGATGAAGTCCTCCTTCGCCACCGGGCCCCGCGTGAACCGGTCGAGCGTGAACTGCTCGAAGATCTCGTGCTTGCCCTTGCCGGTGAGCCAGTCCGCGTACAGCTCCGCGACGGCCGGCGCCATCATGAACCCGTGGCCGACGAACCCGGAGAGCTGGTGGAAGTTATCGAACCCGGCCGGGCCGAGCACCGGGTTGTTGTCGGGCGTGACGTCGTAGCAGCCCGCCCACTGCCTGAGGACCCGCGTCCCGGCGAGCACCGGGATGCAGTCGATCGCGGCGCGCGCGAACCGCGCGAGGAAACGGAGCGTCGACCCCTGCACGACGCCCTCCGGCTCCAGCGGATCGCCCATGCCGCCCACGAGCTCGCCGCGCTGGGACTGCGAGAAGTAGAGGCCGTTCCCGAGGACCGACACGAGCGGATCGAGCCACGGCTTCATCGGCTCCGTGACCAGGATCTCGTGGCGCGTGGGGCGGTTCGGGAGCGCCACGCCCGCGAGCGCGGCCACCTCCTTCGACCAGGCCCCGGCGGCGACCACCACGAGATCGCAGGCCACGCGGCCGCGGTCCGTCACGACGGCGGTGACCCGCCGCTCGGCCGTCTCGAAGCCGGTGACCCTCGTGAAGGTCGCGATGCGCGCGCCGGCCGCCTCCGCCTGGCCGGCGTAGCCCCACAGGAACGGCCAGGGGAAGACCACCCCGTCGTCGGGGTTGTACGAGGCCGCGAGGAAGCGCGACGGATCGAGCTCCGGCACCACCTCGAGCGCCTGCGCCCGGTCGATGACGCGGGTGCGCAGCCCCTCCTCGCGGTGGAGCTCGGCGTTGCGCTCGATGCGCTCCACCTGCTCCGGCGTGGGGGCGAGGAACAGGTACCCGCCGCGCCGGAACCAGACGTTCACGCCCATGTCCACCGCGAAGCGGTCGCAGAGCTCGAGCGAGCGGCGCGCGAGGCGGATCATCGTGGGGGTCGTCCACTGCGCGCGGACCCCGCCGCCGTTCCGGCCCGAGGCACCCGCGTTGAGGTAGGCGCGCTCCAGCACGAGCACGTCCTTCGTGCCGCGCCGGGTGAGCTCGTAGGCGAGGGCGAGGCCCATGATGCCCCCGCCGACGATGACGACGTCGGCGCGCGCGGGCAGCGGCGCGAGCTCGGCGGCGGGCGTTCGCGCCTCGGCCGGGTGGACGGGCACGCCGTCGTCGATGGGGAGGTCGGCCGGCTCGATCGCCGCGAGCGCGCCGAGCGGCGCCGGCCGGTAGGGCGGCCGCACCGTGAAGGGCAGCACCTCGGCCGGCGTGGCGCCGAGCCGGAGCAGCTCGCGGGCGACGAGGGCGACGCAGCTCTTCCCCTGGCAGGGCCCGGTGCCGAGCCCCGTGTAGCGCTTCACCGACTCGAGATCGCGGTTGCCGGCCTCGAAGGCGCGCCGGACCTCGTCGAGGAGCACGTCCTCGCAGCTGCACACGAAGGTCTTCGTCATCGCGCGGCCTCCCCCGCCCGCCGGCCCGCCTCGGCCGCGCGCGCGCCGTCCATCGTCCCCGTCACCTCGCCCGCCGCGAAGAGCCCGTCGACGCCGGTCCGCCCGTCGGCGGCCACGCGCAGGGCGAACACGCCCGTGGTCGCGTCGAGCACGAGCTCCGCGCCGAGCTCGCGCGCGAGCTCGGTCGCCGGCGCGGGAGGGGTGGCCACGGCGACGACGTCGACCGGGATCCGCTCGCCCGCGAGCTCGAGCGCGCGCACGCGCGCGCGGCCGAGGACCCGCCCGCCCTCCGCGCTCCGCAGCCGGCGGACCTCCATCCCGGCCGCGGCGAGCCGGGCCGTGAGCGCCTCCGGCTCCGCCCCCTCGCCGAGCACGATCGCGCGCCGGCCCGGGACGACCCCGTGCTCCGCGAGAGCCACCGCGAGGCCGCGGCCCCCGTACACGCCCGGTCGATCGCCGTCGGCGATGGCGGGCGGCTGGGGGTGGCCGCCCGCCGCGACCACGATGCGTCCGGGCCGCACGAGGCGGAGCCGCCGCGGCGGCCCGTCGGCGTCGAGCGCGGCGAGGGGGCTGCCGCCGTCGCGCCAGAGCCCGAGCACCGCGGTGCGCAGCGCGACCTCGCCCCCGGCCGCCGTCACCCGGGCGACCACCCGCGCCGCCCAGGCGAGGTCCGGCTCTCCCCGCAGGCCGTAGCGACAGCGGAGCCGTCCGCCCACCGCGGGCTCGGCGTCGGCGACGAGCACCCGGCGGCCCAGCTCCGCGAGGGCCTCGGCGGCGGCGAGCCCCGCGGGGCCGGCGCCCACGACGAGCGCGTCGAAGCGCTCCTCCGAGGCCGGCGCGGAGCGCTCGGCCGGGAGCGCCTCGACGTCGGGCAGCGTGCCGAGGCCCGCGAGCCGGCGCGAGAACGCCACCGCGGCGTGGTTCGCGATCCCGCTCCAGGTCATGAGGTGGTGGTGATCGAGGCCGTGCGGGTAGACGAGGTCGATCGCGCCGAGCAGGTCGTGCTGGGCCGTCGGCAGCGCGTTCTGCGTCTGCACCGTGAGTCCCTGCTGGCACGGCGTCCGGCAGGCCCGCTGGTTCGGGAGCCCGCCGGCGCGGACGAGGCAGGAGCCGCACGAGCCGGTGAGGCAGAAGGCGCCGCGCGGGCGGTGGTACTTGGCGCTGCGCGACACGAGGGGGCGCCCGTGGGCGAGGAGCGCGGCGGCGACGGGCTCGCCCCGCCGCGCGGGGATGGGCTCGCCGTCGAAGAAGATGGTGCAGTCGGGATCGAAGGTCGGGAGGCGGGGCATGGGGTCCTGGCTCGGGCGCGCGGAGAATAGCGCCGAGGCGGCCCGGCGTCTCGCCCGCGCACCGTGCCCGAAGGTGCCCTGTGGCGCGTCCGCGCGCCGCCCGGGTTATGACACACCGCGTGGCGGTCCTCTTCGTCTTCGTCGACGGCGTCGGCGCCGGGCTCCCGGACCCGGACCGGAACCCGCTCGCCCGCGCCGACCTGCTGCTGTCGCGCTTCGCGGACGGCACCGGGACGCCGCTCCCGGCCGGCGGGCGTGCCGTCCTCGCCGACGCGTGCCTCGGCGTCCCCGGTCGCCCCCAGTCGGCGACGGGGCAGACGGCGATCCTGACCGGCGAGAACGCGCCGGCGGCGGTGGGTCGTCACGTGCTCGGCTTTCCGAACGCGCCGCTCCGCGAGCTCCTCCGCGCGCGCTCGCTGTTCCGCGCGCTCGCCGCCGCGGGGCGCACCGCGGTGTTCGCGAACGCGTACCCGGTCGCCTACCTGCGCGCCCTGGGCCTCGAGGCGGACGGCGAGCCGGAGCTCGCGCTCGGGCGTCGCCGCCCGCGCGCCGCGGCGACGACGATCGCGTACGCGGCGGGGGGCTTCCGCTTCCGGACGTGGGCCGACGCGCGCGCGGGGCGGGCGCTCACCCACGACCTCACCGGGCGCCGCGCGCGAGCTCACGGCGCGGACGTGCCCGAGCGCGCGCCCGAGGAGGCGGCGGGGATCCTCGGCGCGCTGGCCGCGGGCGCGGATCTCGCGCTCGTCGAGTTCTTCGAGACCGACGAGGCCGGCCACGCGCGGTCCATGCCCGCCGCCCTCGACGCCTTGCAGCGCGTCGACGCCTTCCTCCGCGCGCTCGTCGCCGCGCTCGGGCCGGACGACGCGCTCGTCGTCGCGAGCGACCACGGCAACGTGGAGGATCTGTCCATCCGCAACCACACCCGCGCGCCGGTCCCCGTGCTCGGGTTCGGCCGCGCCGCGGCCGCGCTCGACGCCGTGCGGGACCTCACCGACCTCGCACCGCTCCTCCTCGGCCTCGCCGGGGCGCTTGCGCCGCCCGCACGCTGAACGGTAGAGGAGGGCGTGCCCCGCGTCGCGCTCGCCGCCGCGCTCGCGCTCCTCGCCGCGTGCGCTCCGCGCGCGCCCCGCGACGGGGCCGGCGCCGAGCGCGCCCTCGACGTCTCCGCCGGCGGGGCGCGCTTCCGCATCGTGTTCGGCCCGGAGGACGCCGGCGAGGCCCGGCGCGTCGCGGACGCGCTCGCCCTCGCGGCGCCGCGCGCGCAGCGCTTCGGGGCGCTCGCCGTCCCGGTGACCATCACCCTCCACCCCAGCCACGCGGCGCTCGAGCGCGCCGCGTCGCGGCCGGGCTACCCCTGGCTGAGGGCCTGGGCGCGCTACGCCACGATCGAGCTGCAGTCCCCGCGCACGTGGGGAGGGCTCGGCGGGCTCGTCGGCGCGCGCCGCGGCCGGGTCGCCGAGCTCCTCGCGCACGAGCTCGCCCACTGCGCGATGTGGCAGCGCGCGGGCGACGCGCAGACCTGGCTCTACAAGGGCATCCCGCGCTGGTTCACCGAGGGGCTCGCGAGCGTCGCGGCGGGGCAGGAGCGGCGCCACGCGGCTCTCGCGGACCTCGCGCGCTTCTACGACGGCGCGGCGCCCTCCGCGGCAGGGGGCGCTGGCGGCCCGGATCCGCTCTCCGAGTCGGAGGCGCTGTACCTCCGCCAGGCGGAGCTCGTCTACGGCGCCGCGCACCACGCGTTCGGATTCCTCGTCGCGCGCTACGGCGACGCGCGCGTGCGGGCCGTGCTCGACGGGATGGGCGCGGGGCTCTCGTTCGCGTCCGCCTTCCGCGCCGCCGTCGGCCCCGAGCCCGAGGCGTTCGAGGCGGAGTTCCGGCGCTACGTCGCGTGGCGCGGCTTCGAGCGCTGAGCTCAGGCCCGGCGCACGACGCTCGCGACCAGCCACAGCCTGTCGCCGTAGGCGCGCTCCGCGCAGAGCCAGAGCCGCACCGGCTCGCCGGCCACCTGGAGGGCCGCGCCCGACTCGGGGCCCCACACCCACTCGCGCGCCTCGGCGCCCCCGCCGCTGCGGGGCGGGCCGGCCTCGGCGCCCAGCAGCGCGAGGGACACACGCACCGGGTCCGCCGGCTCGGCGCCGACGACCTCCATGAGCGTCACGAGCCCCTCGCGATCCGCCTCGAGGTGGGCGACGGCGGCGAGCTCGCCGTCCTTCCGGAAGCAGACGTCCGGCTCGGAGAGATCGATGTTGAGGAGGCGGCGCCGCTCGGCGTCGAGCCCGATGGGCGTCGCGTAGGGCGTCCAGCCCGCGCGGAGGAACGCGTCGAGGGCGCCGCGGCGCGGCTGGAGGAGGACGGAGTCGAGCGTGGGGACGGGGAGGGGCAGGCTCACGGCGCCACCCCCGGACTGCGCGGGGAGGCGCCCGAGGGGGCCTCGGACCAAGGCGCGGGCAGGATCGGGCTCCGCTCGCTCGCGCGGGCCACCCGCTGCAGCTCGATCTCGCCGACGAGCGCGGCAGGGGCCACGGTCGACACCGGCACGTAGCCGCTCTCCGCGCCGCAGTAGCCGTTGAACACCTTCACCTCGCGTGTCGTCGCCATCACCTTGTTCACGCTGGTGAGCGGCGTCCCGACGAGCTCCACGCCGCGCACGAGCACCTCCTCGCCGGTCCTCGCGTCCACCCGGTAGACGAGCCGCGGGGTCCCCTTGAACGCCTGGTAACCGTAGGACATCGTGTTCGTGTCGCCTCCCGTGACGTCGCGGATGACGAGCCCGTAGGGCTTCCCCTGGCGGCGGGCCTCCTTCATGAGCAGGCGCTTCAGCTCGTCGTGCGACACCGTCCGCCGCGACTCGACGACGAGGTTCGCCATCCGCGCGGTGGGGCTCCGCCCGCCCTGGCTGCGGCCGTGGCCGTTCGAGCGCTCGAACGGGCGCACCGGCTTTCGCGAGAGCAGGTAGGTCACGAGCCGGCCGTCCTTCACGAGCACCGTGCGCTGCGCGGCGACGCCCTGATCGTCGAACGCGTAGCTGCCGTTGAGCGCCGTGCCGGCGGCGCTCTCCAGCGTCGGGTCGTCCACGATCGAGAGGAAGGCGGGGAGGATCTGCTGCCCCACCTGCCCCTTGAACGTCTGACCCTCCTTGTCGTCGTCGACGCGCTCACCCTCCAGCCGGTGTCCGACCACCTCGTGGAAGAGCACGCCCGCCGCCTCGGGCTCGAGGATCGCGGGCCCGGTGTACGGATCGATGGCCGGCGCCTTGCGCAGGGCCTCGAGCTCCGCGGCGACGGCGTCGACGGCCTCCCGGACCTCGCCCTCCGATGGGAGCGCGGCCTCCGTGCGCGCGTAGAAGTCGCGCCCGTCCTCGAGGAGCTGGCCGTCCGGCGCGCGGGTCACCGCCTGCAGGTGGACGAGGTAGAGCGTCCGCTCCGTGACGAGGGCGGACCCCTCGCTCGAGGCGAACCAGCGGACCTGCCTCTCCGCGGTGATCCGGAGGGAGGCGTCGAAGATCGCGGGGTGCGCCCGGAAGCGCGCCGTGGCCTCGCGCGCGAGCGCCTTCCAGCGCTCGCGGTCGAGGGGGAAGGGCAGGGGAGCGTCGACGTGGCGCGAGGCCGCCTCGCGCGTGAAGCTCGGGGCGCGCGCGGGATCGTCCTGCCGGTACACCTGGCGCGAGCGCTTCTTGAAGTACGACGACAGCGCCTCCTTGAGCTTCTCGTCGGTCGCGAGCCACAGCGCGTTGCGCAGCGCCGTGGTGTCGCCGTCGAGCGGCGCCTCCTTCGGCGCGTACCAGCTCGGCCCCTCGCCCATGACGAGGAACGGCCCCTCGTCCGGCGCGGACGAGTCGAGCTCGTAAGAGCCGACGCGCAGATCGACGAACAGGTTGCGGTCGCGACGCGCGTCGTCCTCGAAGAGCGCTCCGAAGCGCGCGCTGATCTGGTGGCGCGCCACGTCCGTCACCTGGTAGCCGATGAAGTACGGCGCGTCGTAGCCCTCGATCCGCAGCCGCTCCATCGAGCGGGAGAGCTCCGCCTGCATGGCGCCGAGGATGGCCAGCCGCTCGTCGGCGACCGCCTGCGCGGGCGGGTGAGGGGGGGCGGGTGCGGCGGCGACCGCGAGGGCGGCGGCGAGGGCGGCGGCGAGCATCGCCCGTGACTTAGCACGGGGCCCCGGGCGGCGCGGGCTCGGATCGTCCTCCGGGGCGGCCGCGGCTCGGCGGCCGGCCGGGCGAGCTTTCGCCCCGTCCCCCACCGCGCGTGCGTTCGCCTGGCGGTGCACGGCTCCGGAGTCCCGCGAAGCGTGCAGACGCGCGCGAGCGGAGCCGCGCGGTGCCGCTCGTGCCCCGCCCTGTTCACCGGTTGGGAAATCCGTTTCTCCCTCCGCTCGCCGAGCTCGCGGCCGGCGCGTCGCCGGGGGGGAGGCGCGCGCTGGCAAGACCGTTGCTATCTCGTTTCGGTGGGTCCGGGGTGCCGGGCGCGGGGTCCTGAAGGCGGACGGGGAGGCGGGGCGTGAGAGCGGTGGCGGTGGGACTTCTGATCGAGGAACAGCGGGGCGAGATCGCGTCGGCTTGGCGGGGGACGGTCGAGCACGAGCTCGGCGGAGAGCCGGCGATCGGGTTCGCGGTGGGGCCGCTGCTGCGGGAGATGGCGCTCGCCCTCCGGGGCGACGCCCCGCCGTCCCGCGCGCGCTCCATGGAGGACGGGCTGCAGCGCTGCGCAGTGCTCGTCCGCTCGGGCGCCCAGGGGGCGCGCGTCGCGCGGGAGTTCAAGCTCCTGCACCGCGCCGTCTGGGACACGCTCCGCGCCTCGGGGCGAATCATCGCGGCGGACGAGCGCCGCGCGGTCGACGAGTGGCTCGACGAGGCGCTCGCGGCGTCGCTCGAGCGCCTGGATCGCGTCCGCGCGCGGGTCGAGCTCCTGGAGCGCGCGCCGTCGGCCAGCCCGGTGGCCCGGCCGGCGCCCGCCCTCCAGCGGCCTCCGCCGCTGCCCTCGGCGCGCGCGCGGCAGGCCGCGCGGCCTCCGCCGCTGCCGGCGTTCCCCGCCGCGCCCCACGGCGGTGAGTAGCAGCCGAGGTCGGGGCAGAGCCTGATCGGGCGGTTCCCGCCGCCCACCCTCGCGCCGCGCGGCTCACGCCGTGCGGCGCGAGCCGTTTTGGCCGTCCGTGCGTCGCCGGCACGCGGCCGCGCGTGACCGCCGCGCGCCCATCCCGCCGCGCCTATCCCCAAATTGGCCACAGCCTGGGCGCCGCCCGTACGACGGGCGTGCGAGCAGGGCGTAGCCCACGCCCGCGCCGGGGCGCCGAGCCGGCGCGGATCTTCCAGTAACCCCAGCCCCGATCGCGAGCAGGCGAGCTCGCTGTACGAATCGGCTCACCCTGGCGCCGGGCGTCGGATGGCGTGGGTGCGCGGCCGAGCTTCACCCTCTCCGCGGCACCTCTGCTCACCGGGGGGCGAGAAATTCGCTCGCTTGGGCCTCCGTTCCTCGTTCGCAAACCCGAACGGGAAAGGAGCCCCACCCGATGACTTCCCGCCGAGCCGTCCTCTTCGCCGCCGCCCTCTCGATCGCCCCGATGTTCGCCTCCGCGGCGGACGTGTGGGTGGCCCCTGCGACGGAGAAGATCCGGCCCGACGCAAAGCCGCGCCCGAGCACCGAGGCGCGCATCGCGGCGGCCCGCAACGAGTTCGAGGCATTCCAGGTGGTGGTGACCGGTCCGGCGCGCGGCGTGTCCGCGAGCGCCACGAGCCTCCAGGGGCCCGGCACCGTCGACGACGTGAAGCTCTACCGCGAGGACGCGATCGACGTGCAGACGCCGTCTGCCCTCGACGGCGGCACCGGCCGGTGGCCGGACGCGCTCGTGCCCGACGTCGACGACGTCGTGGGCGAGAAGCGCAACGCGTTCCCCTTCGACGTCGCCGAGGGCGAGAGCCGGGCGATCTGGGTCGAGGTGCGGGTACCGCGCGACGCGAAGCCCGGCAGCTACTTCGGGAAGGTGACGGTGACCTCCGACGCCGGCGAGGCGCAGATCCCCGTGATGCTCACGGCCTGGGACTTCGAGCTGCCGTCGACGGCGTCGCTCAAGACGCACTTCGGCCTGTCGTACGGCCTCATCCCCGGCGGCCACGGCGTGTCGCCCGAGGACGACGCCGCCATCCGCGCGCGCTACGCCGCGCTCGGCCTCGACCACCGCATCTCGCTCTCGGGCGTCGCCGACGACGGCCACCACGGCGACTTCGACCACTTCGACCAGTACTACGCGGCGCTCGTGGACGGCACGGCGCAGACGCGCCTCCCCGGCGCGAAGCTCACGACCGTGAAGTACGTCGGCAACCAGACCTCCGTCGACGAGCACCGCCGCTGGGCGGAGCACTTCCGCGCGAAGGGCTGGATGGATCGCCTCTTCGACTACACCTGCGACGAGCCGCCCCTCACCTGCAGCTGGGACGACATCCCCACCCGCACGCAGGCCGTCCATGACGCCGACCCCGAGTTCAAGACGCTCGTGACGACGCAGATCTGGGACTCCGACGCGCACGGCGTGTCGAGCGACATCGACATCATGGTGCCGGTCATCAACTGGATGGACGACAAGCCGACCGGCGAGCACCCCGGCGACAACCGCTCCAAGTACGACGGCTTCCTCGCGCAGTCGAAGGCCAAGGAGCTCTGGCTCTACCAGAGCTGCATGAGCCACGGCTGCGGCGGCACGGTGAACATGGGCAGCCCGTCGGAGTGGGACGAGTACACCACCGGCTGGCCCTCCTACATGATCGACGCGTCCGCCGTGCGGAACCGCGCCATGGAGTGGATCTCCTTCCTCGAGGGCGCGACCGGCGAGCTGTACTGGGAGACGGCGTTCGCGTTCACCCACGACGCGTGGTCGAACCAGTGGGACTTCTCCGGCAACGGCGACGGGACGCTCTTCTACCCCGGCCGGCCCGATCGGATCGGCGGCTCGACCCAGATCCCCGTCGCCTCGATCCGGCTCAAGATGATCCGCGAGGGCATGGAGGACTACGAGTACCTGAAGCTCCTCGCCGACGCGGGCCAGGGCGACGCCGCGCGCAAGATCGCGCGCGACCTCTTCCCCTCCGCCTCGCAGACCGAGGTCGACCCGCAGCGGGTGATGGCGGCGCGCGAGGCGCTCGCGATGCAGATCCTCGCGGTGCAGGGGAAGAAGCTCGCCTCGGTGGGGGGCGTGCCGGGCATGCCGAGCTTCCCGCTCGTGCAGGGCGGCGGCTGCGGCTCCTCGGGCGGGTTCGGCGCGGGCGCGCTCCTCTCGCTGCCTTCGCTCGTGGCCTGGGCGCGGCGGCGCCGCCGGGGCAGGTAGTACCCACCGTCACGTGTGCGCAGAGGGGCGCGGCCGGTCCGTCCGGCCGCGCCCTTTCCTTTCCGTCACAGTCCGGCGGTCGTAGAATCCGGCGCGCGTGCGCGCGTTCGGAAAGTACCGGCTCGTCGAGCCGCTCGCCTCCGGCGGCATGGCGGACGTGTGGCGCGCGGAGGTCACCCTCGCGGCCGGCGTGGTGAAGGAGGTCGCGCTGAAGCTCGTGCGCGGCGAGCACGAGGCCGAGGGCGCCTTCGTCCGCATGTTCATCGAGGAGGCGCGGCTCGCCTCGCGCCTCGGCCACGCGAACGTCGTCCAGGTCTTCGAGTTCGACCAGATCGACGGCCGGTACTACATCGCGATGGAGCTCGTGCGCGGGCACCACCTCGGCCGCGTCGTGGAGCGGGCGCGCGAGCGCGGCGTCCGGCTCGGGCTCCCGCGCGCGGTCCACGTCGCCGCCGAGGTCGCGAAGGGGCTCGCCTACGCCCACCGCCTCGGGGACGGCGGCCGCCCGCTCGGCCTCGTCCACCGCGACGTCTCCCCGCACAACGTGCTCGTGTCGTTCGAGGGCGAGGTGAAGCTCGCGGACTTCGGCATCGCCCGCGCGATGGGCCGGGCGGGGCTCACCGCGCCGGGAACGCTCAAGGGCAAGCTCGCGTACATGGCGCCGGAGCAGGCGCGCGGCGAGCCCGTGGACGCGAGGGCGGACGTGTTCGCGCTCGGGGTCGTGCTGTGGGAGCTCTGCGCGGGTCGCCGGCTCTTCGCGCGCGACTCCGAGGCGGCGACCTTCGGCGCGGTGCTCGGCGAGGCGGTCGTCTCCCCGCCGTCGGCGTGGAACGAGGAGGTGCCGCCCGAGCTCGACGCCGTCGTCCTGGGCGCCCTCGAGCGCGACGTGGAGCGGCGGACGGCGTCGGCGGAGGGGCTGGCGGAGTCGCTCGCCCGCGTGCTCCTGCGGATCACGCGCTCGCCCGCGGACGTGGATCTGCGCGCGCTCATGCAGGCGCTCTGGCCGGAGGGGCCCGCCCCCGCGCCCGCGCCGGAGCGCACGCGCGTGAGGCCGGTGCCCGTCGCGGCGGAGCCGGTGGGTGGGGCGACCCGGGTGTCCGCTCCGCCGGCGGCGACCCTCGAGGCCGAGGCGAGCGCCCGCCCGGTCCCGAGCGGCGAGCTGCGGGAGGAGTCCGCCACCCGCACCGCCGCGCCGTCGGCTCGCCGTCGCACGCCCCGGCGCGCGCTCGTCCTCGCCCTGGTCGCGGTCGCCCTCGCGCTCGCTGCCGGCCTCGCCCTGCGGCGGGGAGCGAGGCGCGAGGCCGTGGCGCTGCAGCCGGTTCGCGCGGCGGCCTCGGACCCCGCGCGCGGCGCGGGCGCTGCCGCGGCCCTTCCGCCCGGAGACGCCGCTCGCGCCTCGCTGGCGCCCGCGTCCCTCACCCACCCGTCGCCCTCGGACCGGTCCTCCGGGCTGCCGTCTCCTTCCGGCGTGAACGAGCCGCACGAGGCGAGCGTCGCGTCAGACGCGCCCCCGCCCGCGGAGCCGACCGGGCCTCGCGCGGCGCCCGCGGCGGAGCCACCGGGCGGGCGCGGGCTGCAGCTCTCGCCGCTCCCCGCGATCGAGGCGCTGCGGATCGCGCCGAGCCTCAACGGCCTCGCCCTCCCCGCGGCGTCGTCGGGGCTGGGCGTGCTCGGCGTGAACGCGGTGCCGTGGGGGACGGTCCACGTGAACGGCGCGCGCCTCGGCGAGACGCCGCTCGACGTTCGCCTGCCGGCGGGCCGCTACCGGGTCCGCGTGGACCATCCCAAGGGCGCGGACGTGCGAGTGGTCACGATCACGCCCGGCCGACGAACGGTCGTGCTCGCGCGGCCTGGCGCGCGCTGAGCCCGGCGGCGCTGCCGCCGCGATCGCCCCGGCCCCCCGTCGATCCGAGCCCGCCTTTGATCGCCGCTCCGTTCCTCGACGGACGGCGACCGTCCCCGCTCACCGCGCACCCCGGGTGGATCGCCCGCCTCCGGTCGCAGTGACGCGCGGTCGCTGCCACCGCTGACCCTGCGACAAGACGCCCTCCCTCAGGGACCACCGGTCTCGGTTGACCCTCTGCCACTCAGTGGAGTACCTTCCAAATCAAGTTTCCAAAAGAAGATTTTCGATCCATGAACCCAGCCGAGTACCTCCGCACCGAAGAGATCGCCCGCGTCGAGCGCGAGCGTGCGGGTGGAATCACGAGCGGCGAGGTGGTGCGCCTCTTCGAGTCGAAGGGCGCTCGGCTCTCCGCCTCGACGTTCCGGAAGTACGTGCAGATGGGGCTCTTGCCCCGGAGCCGGCGCGTCGGCCGGAAGGGCAAGCACACCGGGTCGACCGGGCTCTACCCGGTCTCGGTCGTGCGGCGGATCGCGCTCATCAAGCGGATGATGGCGGAGGGCTACACGGTCGAGGACATCCGCGGGAGCTTCGTCACGGTTCGCAACCAGCTCGAGGACGTCGAGAAGGGGCTCAACGAGCTCGTGGCGCAGCTGTCGCAGAAGGCGCGGGCGCACCCGCGCCGCAAGCAGTTCGAGGAGGAGCTCTCCCGCGCGGAGCGCGAGGCGCGCAGCGCGCTCGGGAGGCTCGAGAAGGTGGGAGGCGCGGTCGCGACCGTCCCGGCGGAGGCCGCCGGGGCGTGACGATCGTGGGCGCCGGCCCGGCGCCTGGTGGACGGTGCGGCGCTCAGGCCGCGGTGGACGGTGGAGAGGGAGGGCAGGGGATGAGCGAGGCGAAGCGGAGCGAGCCGCAGATCCAGGCCGGCGACGAGGCGCGCGAGGACGGGGAGGAGCTGCTGGTGGGCCCGGTGGGCGGCGCGCCGGAGGACGGCGGCCTCGACCTCGAAGGCGACATCGACGACAAGCGCGGCCGCCGGCGGTCGAAGACGATGTCGCGCAAGGAGATCGCGCGCGAGCTCCGGCGCCAGCGCGCCTTCGGGATCGTCGATCCCGAGCTCGAGGCGACGGTGCGGGAGATCGAGGCGAGCCGGCCACGCTCGCGGGCGGAGTGCGCGAACGGTCCGCGCCCCTGCATGTTCATCGCCTGCAAGCACCACCTCTACCTGGACGTGAACCCCGCCACCGGGTCGATCAAGCTGAACTTCCCGGATCGCGAGGTCTGGGAGCTCGACGAGACGTGCGCGCTCGACGTCGCGGACCGCGGCGGGATCACGCTCGAGGAGGTCGGGTCGATCATGAACCTGACCCGCGAGCGCATCCGTCAGGTCGAGACGCGGGGGCTCGCCAAGCTGCGGACCATCGCCGAGGACGAGCCGCGCTCGCCCGGCGGCTGCGGGGCGGACGATCTCCTGGATTGATTCGCGGGTCGGCCAGCCGCCGGCGGGCAGCAGCGGCGGCGGGCGGGCGGCGGGGGTGCGGCGCGCGGCCCCGCCGCTCACCCGTTGAATCCTCCGGCGGCGCGGGCTACAAGGGCACCCCTTCCCGGAGGTGTTCAAAATGGTCCGCCGCGCTCTCGTCTCCGTCTCCGACAAGACGGGCCTCGTCCCGTTCGCGAAGCGCCTCGCCGCGCTCGGGGTCGAGATCCTCTCCACCGGCGGCACGCAGCGCGCGCTCGCAGACGCGGGCATCCCGGTGGTCCCGGTGGGCGACTACACGCAGGCCCCCGAGATCCTGGGCGGCCGCGTGAAGACGCTCCACCCGCGGGTGCACGGCGGGATCCTCTATCGCCGCGGGCTCGCCTCGGACGAGGCGGACGTGAAGGCGCGGGACATCCCGCCCATCGACCTCGTCGTCGTGAACCTCTACCCGTTCCGCGAGGCGGTCGCGGCGGGGAAGCCGTTCTGGGAGTGCGTCGAGGAGATCGACATCGGCGGGCCGACCATGGTCCGCAGCGCGGCGAAGAACGCGGCGCACGTGGGCGTCGTCGTGGACCCCGCGGACTACGAGCGCGTCGCGGCCGAGCTCGAGGCCTCGCGCGACCTCTCCGGCCAGACGCGCTTCGATCTCATGAAGAAGGCGTTCGCGCACACCGCCGCGTACGACGCCGCGATCTCCGAGTACCTCACTGCGCGCGAGACGCCGGAGGCGCCGCCGGCGCACTTCCCCGCGACGCTCGGCGCCGTCTACACGAAGGCCCAGGATCTCCGCTACGGCGAGAACCCGCACCAGGCGGGCGCGTTCTACCGCGCCGGCCGGGAGCCGGACGAGCCGACGGTCTCGTTCGCGAAGGTGCTGCAGGGCAAGGAGCTCAGCTACAACAACCTGCTCGATCTCGAGGCCTCGCTCGCCGCCCTCAAGGAGCACGACGAGGTCGCCTGCGTCGTCATCAAGCACAACACGCCGTGCGGCGTGTCGCTCGGCGCGACGCCCGCCGAGGCGTTCGCCCGCGCGCGCGAGTGCGATCCCGTCTCCGCGTTCGGCGGCATCGTCGCGCTCAACCGCCCGGTGGACGCCGCGGCCGCCAAGGAGCTCACGGACCTGTTCCTCGAGTGCGTCATCGCGCCGGGCTACGACGCCGCGGCGCGCGCCGCGCTCGCCGCGAAGAAGAACCTGCGGCTGCTCGAGGCGCCGCGCCTCGCCGCGCCGCGCGCGAGCTGGACCCGCCGCCCGGAGGAGCTCCGCGAGCTCCGCTCGATCCCGGGCGGCCTGCTCGTGATGGACCGCGATCTGGGCGCGATCCGCCGCGAGGACTGCAAGGTGATGACGAAGCGCGCGCCGACCGACGCGGAGTGGCAGGATCTGCTCTTCGCGTGGAAGGTCGTGAAGCACGTGAAGTCGAACGCGATCGTGTTCGCGCGGGAGCGCCGGACGGTCGGGATCGGCGGTGGGCAGACGAGCCGGGTCGAGTCGGTGAAGACCGCGCGCATGAAGGCGCAGCTCCAGCTCGCCGGCTCGGCGGTCGGCTCGGACGCGTTCTTCCCGTTCAAGGACGGGGTCGAGGAGATCATCAAGGCCGGCGCGACCGCGATCATCCAGCCGGGCGGCTCGATCCGCGACGCCGAGGTGATCGAGGCGGCGGACGCCGCCGGGGTGGCGATGGTCGCCACGGGGATGCGGCACTTCCGGCACTGAGGGCGCTCCCCGCGCGGGCTCGTCCCTGCTGCGGCCAGGGCTGGCGCGGCGCTCGCGGCACTCCTGCGATGTGACGCTGCGGCACGTTCCTCCGGGTGACGGCGAGGGCGGGGGCGCGGCCGGGCCTCGCGCTCGCACGCCTCCTGGCGAGGCGGGCCGGCGCATCGGGAAAGGCCCTCCCGGGGGGCTTTCCGGTCTGGAGGGAGGCCGCCGAGCCGGGGTGGAGGAGGGCTCGCCGACCCCCGCCGTGGCCCGATGGGACGTGATATAAGCCCGGGTCTCCATGCGCGTACTCGTCGTCGGATCGGGCGGGCGCGAGCACGCCCTCGCCTGGAAGATCTCCCGGAGCCGCCTCGTCCGTGAGCTGTTCGCCGCCCCCGGCAACCCCGGCATCGCCGAGGTGGCGACGCTCGTGGCGCTCGAGGCGACCGACGTGGAGGGCATCGCGCACTGGTCGCGCGAGAACCAGATCGACCTCGTCGTGATCGGCCCGGAGGCGCCGCTCGTCGCCGGCCTCGCCGACCGCATCGCGCGCGAGGGCATCCCGGTGTTCGGCCCGAGCGCGGCCGCCGCGGAGATCGAGGGCTCGAAGGCGTTCGCGAAGGAGATCATGGAGGCGGCCGGGATCCCGACCGCCGGCCACGGCACGTTCACCGCGCTCGAGCCCGCGCTCGCCTTCGCCCGCGCGCGCGGCGGGCGGGTGGTCGTGAAGGCGGACGGGCTCGCCGCCGGCAAGGGCGTCGTCGTGTGCGGCGAGCTCCCCGAGGCGGAGGAGGCCCTCCGCGCGATGCTCGTCCAGAAGGTCCACGGCGGCGCCGGCGCGCGCGTCGTGGTCGAGGACCGGCTCGAGGGGCCCGAGGCGAGCTGCATCGCCTTCACGGACGGCGAGCGGGTGCGCATGCTCGCCGCGGCGCAGGACCACAAGCGCATCTTCGACGGCGACCGCGGCCCGAACACGGGCGGCATGGGCGCGTTCTCGCCGACGCCCACGGTGACGCCGGAGGTGGCGGCGATGGTCGAGCGGGACGTGCTCCTGCCCGCCGTCCGCGAGCTCGCCCGCCGGGGCCGCCCGTTCCGCGGCGCACTCTACGCGGGCCTCATGCTCACGCCCGACGGCCCGCGGGTCCTGGAGTTCAACGCGCGGCTCGGCGACCCGGAGACGCAGCCCATCCTGCTGCGCATGACGAGCGACGTCGTCCCCGCGCTCCTCGGCGCGGCGGAGGGAGACCTGTCGAACGTGACGCTCGAGTTCGATCGCCGGGCGGCAGTCGGCGTGGTGCTCGCCGCGGAGCACTACCCGGCGAAGCCCGCCGCGGGGGATCCCATCGACGGCCTCGCCGGCCCGTTCGAGGAGGGCGTGCAGGTGTTCCACGCCGGGACGGCGCGCGCCCGGGATGGACGGATCGTCACCGCCGGCGGCCGCGTGCTCACGGTGTGCGCGCTCGGCGATGACCTCGACGACGCCGCCCGCCGCGCTTATGAGGCGGCGGCCAGGATCCGCTTCCGCGGCATGCAGCTGCGCAGGGACATCGGCAAGAGGGCGTGATGGAGCCGAAGGTACTCATCCTCATGGGGTCCGACTCCGACTGGGAGGTCATGGCCGAGGCGAAGAAGGCGCTCGACGAGCTGGGCATCCCGGCGGAGGTCCACGTCTCCTCCGCGCACCGCACGCCGGAGCGCACGGGCAAGCTCGCGCGCGAGGCCGCCGGCCGCGGCATCCAGGTCCTCGTCTGCGGCGCCGGCTCCGCCGCGCACCTCGCCGGCGTCTGCGCCGCGGAGACCGAGCTCCCCGTCCTCGGCGTGCCGCTCGCGGCGAGCGATCTGAAGGGGCTCGACGCGCTGCTCTCGACCGCGCAGATGCCCGCGGGCGTGCCCGTCGGCACGCTCGCCATCGGCAAGGCGGGCGCGCGGAACGCTGGGCTCCTCGCGGCGCGCATCGTCGCGCGCACGGACGCGGAGGTCGCCGAGCGCGTCCGGGCGCAGCGCCGCAAGATGGCCGAGGAGGTCCTCGCGAAGGACGCCGCCCTCCAGGCGAAGCTCGCGCCGCCGAAGGGCTAGCCGGTTGCGGCTCCTCCACCGGTACCTCGCCAAGGAGATCCTGCTCCCCTTCGCGGCGGGCCTCCTGTTCCTCACCCAGATTTTGCTCGCGACGCAGCTCCTCGCGCAGGCCGACGTGCTCTTCGGCTCGGGCGTGTCGCTCGTGGACGTGGGCGCGGTGATCGTCTTCCTCCTGCCGTATTTCCTCGGGTACGTCCTGCCGATCGCGTTCCTGCTCGGCGCCGTGCTCGGGGTGGGGCGGCTCGCCGAGGACCGCGAGGTGGTGGCGCTCGGCGCGGCGGGGTTCTCGCCGGCGTTCCTCGTGCCCGTCCCGCTCGCGCTCGGCGTCGCCGTCGCGGGCGTGGGGCTCTGGCTGTCGCTCGAGGCGGTGCCGGCGAGCCTCGACGCGGCCCGCACGCGGCTCAACGAGATCGTGAAGCACAACGTCATGAACGACGTCCGCCCGGGCACGTTCTACGACCAGATCCCGGGGTACACGCTCTACGCGCAGCGGGTCCACGGGGGGCGCTGGGAGAACGTCCTCATCAGCGACCGCTCCGATCCCTCCGCGCCGGTGCTGGCGCTCGCCCACGGCGGCCGGCTCGAGCCGGTCGGTGCGGGGGAGGAGATGCGCCTCGTCCTGGACGACGGCGAGGTCCATCGCGAGCAGGTGGACTCGGACGAGTACGTGCTCGCCACCTTCCGGCGGGCCGAGGTCGTCCTCGGGCTCGGGACCGCGCTCTCGGATCGCAACGCCGTGTCCCGCACCGGCCGCGAGGGCGTGGCCGAGCTGCGCGCGCGCGCCGCGGAGGCGCGCGCCAAGGGAGACGTCGTCGGCGCGCGGCGCGCGGAGGGGACGCTGCACCGGCGGATCGCCTCGGCCCTGGCGGTGATCCCGTTCGCGCTGCTCGCCGTCCCGCTCGGCGCCTCCCGGAGGGCGGGCCGCGCGTTCGGGGTGGGGTCGACCTTCCTCGTGGTGGTCGCCCACTACCTGCTCCTGCGCGCCGGGGAGGTGATGGCGCAGCGCGGCGCGCTCCCGGCCGCGCTCGCGCTCGAGCTGCCGACCCTGGTCCTGTCCGCCCTCGCGCTCGCGCTCATCGCGATCCAGGTCCACCGCGGCACGGGGGCGGTGCGGTGATCCTGTTCCGGTACGTCGCGCGCCGGACGCTCGCCGCGTTCCTGGGCGCGCTCGCGGGCGTCGTCGCGATCTTCCTGGCGGTCGACTTCGTCGACAACGCCGCCGCGTTCACCGGGCCGGGCTGGGTCGGGGCGGTGCTCGAGCTCTACGTGTACAAGGCCGCCGTGGTCGTGCGGCAGGTCGCGCCGGCGGCGATGATCCTGGGCGCCGCCATCGCGGTCTCGACGTTCCGCCGGACCCGCGAGTACACCGCAATGCGCGCGGTGGGGCTCGGACCGTGGCGGCTCGCCGTGCCCGTCATCGCGGTGACGATCCTCTCCGGCGGAGCGCTCCTCGTCGTCCACGACCTGTGGGGCGTGGAGGCCGCGGAGCGCGCCGAGGAGATCCAGGCGCTCCGCTTCGGGCGGGGCGGCGACCGGCGCCGCTTCGAGGCGGCGCGCGAGCCGAAGCGCTGGTTCCGCGGCAAGGACGGACGGCGGGTGTACCACCTCCGCGGGACGCTGCCCGACGGCGGGTTCGCCCGCGTGACGGTGATGGAGGTCTCGGACGCCTTCCGGCTGGTGCGCCGGATCGACGCCGACAAGATGCGGCCCGAGGGGGGCGGCTGGCTGCTCGAGGACGTCGAGGACCGGACGTTCCAGCCGGACGGGAGCGTGCGGCTCGACCGGGCCGCCTCGCGCCGGTACGAGTTCCCCGAGCCGCCCGACGCCTTCGCGGTGGTCCCCGGGCGGCCCACGCAGATGCGCTGGAAGACGCTGCTCTCCCAGATCGCGATCCGCCGCCGGCTGGGCCTGCCGGTCGCCGAGTTCCAGCTCGAGCGCTACAACCGGCTCGCGTACCCGTTCGCCGGCGCGCCCGGCGCGATGCTCGCGCTCGCGCTCGCGCTGCGCCGCAACCGCAAGGGCCACATCGCGGCGGCGCTCGTCGAGTCGGTCGGGGTCTCGCTCCTGTTCTGGGGAGCGCAGGGCGTCACCTGGGCGATGGGGCTCTCGGGGCACGTCGCGCCGTGGCTCGCGGCCTGGGCGCCGAACGTCGTGTTCCTCGTGGTGGGCGCGGTCGCGGTGCGGCGGGCGCGGTGACCCGAGGGGCGACGCCAGGAGGCGCTCCGGACGGTTGTGTATTAGTGTTGGGCGGCATGCGTGCTGGGGAGGCGGTCGTCGGCCCGAGCGATGAGGCTCGGCATGGGGGGCTTGCGCGCTCCCTGCTCGCGCGCGCCGCCATCGCCGGCGTGACCGTCCACGCGGCGTTCCTCCCCATCTCCATCGCGGGCATGCAGATCGGGCTCGCCGTCGCCGCGGTCGCCGTGGCGGGGCTGTGGGTGCTCGGCGATCGGCCCCCCGTCGCGCGCGTCGCCGTCCCCGTGCTGGTGCTCGCCGCGAGCGCGGCCGGGTCGGTCGCGCTCGCATGGTCGGCGGGCCTGCCGCCGGGCTCGCCCTCCGCCGCGTTCCACTGGCGCTACCTGCTCGCGCCGCTCGTGGTCGCCCTCGCGCTCGAGGCGGGAGCCGGCGACGATCCCGAGGCGCCTCGGCGGCGGGCGCTCCTCGTGCTCTCCGTGTGGAGCGCCGCCGCCCTCGTGCCGGCCCTCTTCGCCTGGGTCCAGGTGCGCACGGGGATCGACCCGATGCACGCGCTGGGGCTCCGCGGCACGTCCCTGCCTCCTGCGTACCGCCAGGTGTTCGCCCCGGGCGCGCCGGAGCGCTTCGCGGTCGTGGGGTTCTTCAGCTGGTACACGCGGCTCGCCCACGCGCTCACGCCGGTCGCGGTGCTCGCCGGGACGCTCGCGGCGCGGGCGCCGCTTCCCCGGAGGGCTCGCGCGTTCCTCGCCTTCGCCGCGGTCGCCTCGGGCGCCGCGGTGTTCCTGACGGGCGCCCGCTCCGCGTGGGCCGGGCTCGCAGTCGCCGCCGCGATCGTCGCGGCCGCTGCCATGACGCGCCGGACCCGCCGGATCGCGCTCGCGACCGCGGCCGCCGGGGCGCTCGCCGTGAGCCCGCTCCTGCCCGCCGCCTGGCACTGGCTGGAGGAGACCCGCGCGACGGGGGGCGGCAACGGGCGCGAGACGATCTGGGCCGTGTGCGCGGACGTCATCCGGGACCACCCGCTCACCGGGGTGGGCTACGGCGCGCTGCCGCGCTGGTCGGCGCCCTACTGGGAGCGTCGCGATCCGCAGTTCGGCGTGCAGGCCTGGTGTCACGACGCGCTCCTCTCGGCCGTCGCCGAGGGCGGGCCGCTGCTCGGCGGCGCCGTCGTGGCCTGGTTCGCGCTCCTCGCCGTGGCGTTCGCGCGGTGGCGCCGCGGCGCGGACGCGCTCGGCCGGGCCGGCGCCGTGGGCGGGCTCGCGGTGATCGCCGCGCTGCTCGTGAACTCCGCCGTGCACGACGTGTTCTGGACGTCCGAGCCGGCGCTCGCGTTCGGCTGCGCGATCGGGATCGCGGCGGTGCTCGCGCGGCCGCGGCCGGACGCGTCGAACGGCAAGGCAGGGGAATCGCAGGCATGATGGCGCTCGTGGGATCGGTCCAGGCGGTGCTCCGCTACCGGGAGCTGCTCGCGCTGCTCGTCGCGCGCGACCTCAAGGTCCGCTACAAGCGCAGCACCCTGGGGATGCTGTGGACGCTCCTCAACCCGCTCCTGCAGATGGTCGTCTACACGCTCGTGTTCTCCACCATCATGCGGATCGGCATCGAGGGGTACCCGGTGTTCCTCCTCGCCGGCCTCCTGCCCTGGACGCTCATCTCGGTCGGCTCGGTCTCCGCCTCGATGTCGCTCCTCGGCAACCAGAGCCTCATCCGCAAGGTGGCGGTCCCGCAGGCGGTCTACCCGCTCGCCGCGGTCGGCTCGAAGCTCACGGACGCGGTCCTGTCGCTGCCCGCCCTGGCGATCCTGGCGATCGCGCTCGGCCGCCCGCCCGGCGTGTCTTGGCTCTTCGTCCCGCTCGCGTTCCTGCTCGCTGCGGCGTTCACGACGGGGCTCGCGCTGCTCTTCAGCTCGCTCTCGGTGTTCTTCCGCGACGTCCGGCACCTCATCGACGTGCTCTTCCAGATCTGGTTCTACGTGACGCCGGTCATCTACCCGGTGTCGTTCCTCGAGAACCTCCACCCCGCGCTGCGCATGGCCCTGGCGCTCAACCCGGCCGCGCCCATCGTGCGGATGTTCCAGGTGACCATCTACGAGGGGCGGATCCCGCCCGCCGGGCTCGTCGGGCTCGCGACGCTCGCGGCCGCGGTCTCGCTCCTCGCGGGCGGCGCCTTCTTCGTGCGGTCCGAGGACCGCCACATCCACAACTTCTGAACATGCCCGGATCCCTCACCTTCGAGAACGTCGGCATGCGCTTCCGGATGTACCGGGAGCGGGTGACCACGCTGAAGGAGGCGGTCCTCGGCCGCTTCCGGCACCTGCGCACCGCCGACGAGTTCTGGGCGCTCCGCGGCGTCTCGTTCCACGTCGGCCCCGGCGAGTCGGTCGGCCTCGTCGGCCACAACGGCTCCGGCAAGAGCACGCTCCTCAAGATCGCGGCGGGCGTCCTCCGCGCCTCCGAGGGGCGGGTGCAGGTCGAGGGGCGCGTCTCGCCCATGATCGAGCTCGCGGCAGGCTTCGATCCGGAGCTCACCGGCCGCGACAACATCTTCCTGAACGGCGCGCTCATGGGCCACACGCGCCGGGAGATGGAGCGGAAGTTCGACCGCATCGTCGAGTTCAGCGAGCTCGGCGAGTTCATCGACATGCCGGTGAAGAACTACAGCTCCGGCATGTACGCCCGGCTCGGGTTCGCCATCGCGGTGGACGTCGAGCCGGAGATCCTGATCATCGACGAGGTGCTCGCGGTGGGCGACGAGCGCTTCCAGGCCAAGTGCATGGACCGCATCCGCGAGCTCAAGGGGTCCGGGTGCACCATCTTCTACGTCTCGCACGCGATGGAGACGGTCGCGGAGCTCTGCGAGCGGGTGATCGTGCTGCACCATGGCCGCGTCGAGTTCGACGGCGCGCCGGCGCCCGCCATCGCGCGCTACCGGGAGCTCCAGGGGTTCGTCCCGCACGCGGCGACGCGGGCGGGGTGAGGGCGCGATGGGCGTCGGTCTCCGCCGCGCCGTCCGCGCCGCGATCTCGCTCGGCGGTCCGGAGGCCGTGTACGCCGCGAAGAAGGGCGCCATCGCGCTCCGCGCGCGCCTGCCCGCGCCGCTGCTGCGTGCGCGCCACGCCGCCGCCCTCGCCGCGCTCGACGCCCGGATCGCGGAGGCGCGCGGGGTGGTGGTGTACCTCCCGACGATCAACTGGGGATACCTCCACCAGCGCCCGCACCAGCTCCTTCGCGAGCTCGGCCGCCGCGGCTACGTCGGCGTGTTCTGCACCTGCAACCCCGCGGCGGACGCGGTCGAGGGGCTGCGCGAGGTCGAGCCGAACGTCTTCCTCTGCGCGGATCCGCGGCTCGTCGCGCACCTCGCGCGGCCGATCCTGTGGCTCAACTGGACCGTGAACGAGGCGTGGCTGTCCGCGTTCCGCCATCCCCGCCTGGTGTACGAGTACATCGACGAGCTCGAGGTCTTCAGCATGCACTGCCGGCGCATGCACGCGGACCACGACGCGCTGGTGCGCAGGGCCGACGTGGTCGTCGCGAGCGCCGACCGGCTCCACGCGGCCATCCGCGCAGCGCGACCGGACGCGGTGCTCGCGCCGAACGGCGTGCACGCTCCGGACTTCCGCGGGAGGGAGGGCGAGGCGCCCCCCGAGGACCTCGCGCGGATCGTCGCCCTGGGTCGCCCGATCGTCGGTTACTACGGCGCGCTCGCCCGCTGGCTCGACTTCGAGCTGCTGAACCGCGTGACGCAGGACGGCGCGGAGCTGAGCTTCGTCGTCATCGGCCCGGATCACGACGGCTCCGCGGCACGCATCGCATCGCGCCCGAACGTGCACGTGCTCGGCGAGCGCCCGTACGGCGAGCTCGCCCGCTACTCGCGGCGCTTCGACGTCGCGATCATCCCGTTCGAGGTGAGCGAGGTGACGCGCTCCACCTCGCCCGTGAAGCTGTTCGAGTACATGGCCGCCGGCGCTCCGATCGTCACGACGCCGATGGACGAGTGCCGCAAGTACCGGTCCGTCACCACCGCCGCGACGCCCGCGGAGTTCCTCTCCGCGGTGCGGGCGGCCGTCGGCAGGCGGGGAGACGCCGCGTATCAGGCGCTCCTCGCCCGCGAGGTGCAGCAGAACACCTGGGGAGAGCGCGTGGATCGGGTGCTCGCCGCGCTCGACGCGGGAGCCACGGCGCCGGCGGAGAGGAGGCGCGCATGACGGGGCCTGCGGTGAATTCGCCGGACTACTGGGAGGCGCGGTTCGCGAGCGGAGACTGGGGGGCGCGCGGCGGGCCGGCGCAGTCCCGCTTCTTCGCGGAGCTGGCGCTCTCGCTCGTGCCCCCGGCGGTGGCGGACGACCTCCGCGCGCGCCGGGCGAGCGTGTGCGACTGGGGCTGCGGGGAGGGTGAGGGCGCCGCCGCGCTCGCGGCCGCGTGGGGGACGCCCGTCACCGGCCTCGACGTCTCGCCCGCGGCGGTGGAGCGCGCGAGCAGGCGGCACGCCGGGGTCTCCTTCGCCGTGTCGCGCGCGGGTCTCGATCGGGAGTACGACGTGCTCTTCACGTCGAACACGCTCGAGCACTTCGCCGCGCCGTGGGGCGTGCTCGCGTCGCTCCTGCCCAGGGTGGGCCGCTACGTCCTCCTGCTCGTGCCGTTCGAGGAGCGGGAGCGGATCGAGGAGCACGCCTACACGTTCGAGCTCGAGAGCTTCCCCCTGGAGGTCGGCGGCTTCGAGCTCGTCGATCTCCGCGTCGCGCACTGCGCGGGGGTCGAAGGGTCGTGGTGGGCGGGCGATCAGGCGCTCGCGACCTACGCCCGGCGGGGCGCCGAGGGGATACCGCTGAGGCTCGAGCCCGCGCTCGCGGCGGGCGTGGCGCGGGCGGCGGCCCTCGCGGAAGCCCGCCACGCGCTGACGCAGGAGCGTGACGCGCTCCGCGCCGAGCGCGATGCGCTCGCTGCCGAGGGCGAAGCCGCGCGCGCCCGGCTCGCGTCGCTGCGCGCGGAGGCCGCCCATTGCGCGCAGCGCCTCGAGGCCGATCGGGCGCGCCGCTCGTACGTGCTCGCGCGTGCCGTGGCGACCTTGCGGGAGCACCCCGTCTCGGCCGCGGTCGCCGCGTGGGACGGGACCACGGGCCGGGTCGAGGCGGCGCACGCGCGGCTGCGCGGGTGGGATTCCCTCGCGGACGGGGCGGCGTCGCTCCGCGCCGCGGTGGCGGCATCGCAGGAGTGAGCCGCGGGGGGGGGGGGGGGGCGGGCCCCCCCCCCCCGCCCGCCCCCCCCCCCCCCCCCCGCGGGGGCGCCCCCGGCCGGGGGGGGGGGGGGGGCCGTTCGAGCGCTCGACCGGGCGCACCGGCTTTCGCGAGAGCAGGTAGGTCACGAGCCGGCCGTCCTTCACGAGCACCGTGCGCTGCGCGGCGACGCCCTGATCGTCGAACGCGTAGCTGCCGTTGAG
>NZ_JALCYX010000045.1:0-35792 GCF_022690695.1 Anaeromyxobacter sp. SG17 | reverse complement strand
TTCGCCCGACGCGCTCGAGGCGCTCGCCGACGACGTGCTCGCCGGCGCGCCGGCCGACCTCGCCGCCGCGCCGTTCGTGGGCGCCGCCCTCCAGGCGCACCTCACCCGGCTCGCCGCGGCGCTCGAGCCGGCCACCCCCGCGCCGGCCGGGGCCGCCTGCCCGGTCTGCGGCGGCGCTCCCGTGGCGAGCGTCGTCCTCGGCGACGCCCGCGTGCGCTACGTCGTGTGCGGCCTCTGCAGCGCCGAGTGGCACGTGCCGCGCGCGCAGTGCCCCGTCTGCCGCGAGGCGGGCGGGCTCTCGTACCTCGAGGTCGAGGGCGGCCCGCGCGGCGTCGCCGCCGAGGCCTGCGATCACTGCCACGCCTACCTGAAGGTCTTCGATCTCGCCGAGGCGCACAGCGCGGACGCGGTGGCAGACGACGCCGCGACGCTCGTGCTCGACCTCCTCACGGGCGAGCGCGGGTTCCTGCGGGCGGGCGCGAACCCGCTCGCGCCGGGAGGCGAGCGGGCCTGACGGGCCGGCCTGGACTCGCGCCGCGACGGTCCGGGGGAGCGGTCGCCCGCCGAGCGGGCGAGCGGCGCGCGCCGCCGGTCGTCATCTTTCCGGGAAGGGAGGAGAGGTCATGCAGCTCGGGACGATCGCGCTCGCGGCGGTGCTGCTTGCCGGGCCTGCGGCGGCGCAGGAGACGAAGTCGCAGGAGTCGCAGCAGAAGTCCGAGGCGAAGCAGCAGGAGCAGCAGGGAGAGGAGAAGGCGCAGGGAGCGAAGGGGGCGGACACGCAGGAGGCCGAGCCCAAGCACATGAAGGGGTACGGCTACGGCACGCCGTCCGGTGTGGAGGCGGGAGGCAGCGCGCGACAGGCGGGGGACGAGAAGCGCAAGACGCCGAAGACCCCGCAGCAGGAGGAGGGCGCGAGCGTGACGCAGCCGCACGCGCGCGCGGAGCAGGCGACCCTCAGCGGGGAGATCGTGAGCACCGGGAAGGACAGGCTCACGATCCAGGCGCCCGACGGGATGCGCGACATCCAGGTCACCGCCAGGACCGAGGTGCGGGGCGAAGGGCGCAAGAGCGTGGCGCAGCTGAAGCGCGGCGATCAGGTCCGCGTGTCGTTCGACCCGAAGGCCGGCGTCTCGGTCGCGAAGCGGATCGAGGTCCGCGCGAGCGGCGACGCCCGGAGCGGGAAGGGCGTGGACCTCACGCCTCCGCCGGGGAGCTCGACGCCGCCCGGCTCGACGACCACGCCGAGCGGGACGCCGTCGGCGCCGGCGCCGGGGGCCTCGACCCCGGGCGGCACGACCGCGCCGGGCGGCGAGGGGCGGAAGTAGGGACCCCGTCCTGCCGAGCAGGGATCCGCGAGGGGACGCGCCGCGTGCGGGTGCGTCCCCTCGCTGCGAGTGGGGGGCCGCTCAGAGGTCCAGCTGGCCGTCGTCCACGAGCCGGCAGACCGCCTCGATGTCGCGGTGCAGCTCGCGGTCCTCGTCGAGGCGCGGGACGACGGCCCGGATCCGGCGGTGCGCCTCCGCGACCTTCACGGCAGGTCGAAGCGGTGCCCGCAGGTCGATCGCCTGCGCCGCCACGAGCAGCTCGATCGCGAGGCAGGTCCGCACGTTCTCGAGGACCTGCCTCGCCTTGAGGGCCGCGGTCATCCCCATCGAGACGTGATCCTCGCGTCCCGCCGACGACGGGATCGAGTCCACCGAGGCGGGGTGGCTGAGGACCTTGTTCTCCGAGACGAGCGCGGCGCTCGTGACCTGGGCGATCATGAACCCGGAGTTGAGGCCGTGCTGCGGCGCGAGGAAGGGCGGCAGCCCCGAGAGCGAGGGGTTCACGAGCTGCTCCACGCGCCGCTCGGAGATCGCCGCGAGGTGCGAGGAGGCCACCGCGAGGACGTCGAGCGCGAGCGCGACCGGCTGGCCGTGGAAGTTGCCGCCCGAGACGATCTCGCCCGTCTCCGGGAACACGAGCGGGTTGTCCGTCGCCGCGTTCACCTCGGCGGCGAGCGTGGCGCGGCAGAAGCCGATCCCGTCGCGCGCCGCGCCGTGCACCTGCGGCATGCACCGGAGGGAGTAGGGATCCTGCACCTTGTGGCAGCCCGGCCCCTGGTGAGAGGCGTTGAGCTCCGACCCCGCGAGCAGCTCGCGCAGCCGCGCCGCCGCCGCGATCTGGCCCGGCTGGCCGCGCACCGCCTGGATCTCGGGCGCGAAGGGCCGGTGCGAGCCGAGGAGCCCCTCGAGCGTCATGGCGCCGGCGAGGTCGGCGAGCGCCGCGAGCCGCTCGGCACGGAGCACCGCGAGCGTCCCCAGGGCCGCCATCGCCTGCGTCCCGTTCACGAGCGCGAGGCCCTCCTTCGGCTGCAGCACGGCCGGCGCGAGCCCCACCCGGCGCAGCGCCTCGCGCGAGGGCATGCGCTCCATCTTGCTGGGGGACGCAGCGTCATCGCGCCCCCCAGCAACAAGAGCTTCCCCCTCGCCGATGAGCAGGAGCGCGAGGTGCGCGAGCGGCGCGAGGTCGCCGGACGCGCCCACCGAGCCGCGCTCCGGCACGACCGGCGCGACGCCGCGGTCGAGGAGCGCGAGGAGCAGGTCGAGCGTCTCCTCGCGGATCCCGGAGACGCCCTTCGCGAGCACGTTCGCGCGGAGCAGCATGAGGGCCCGCGCCTCGACGAGCGGGAGCGGCGCCCCGACGCCGGCCGCGTGGGAGAGGACGAGGTTGCGCTGGAGCCGCTCGAGGTCGGCGCGCTCGATGCGCACCTCCGCGAGCGTCCCGAACCCGGTGTTGATGCCGTAGTGCGGCTCGCCGTCCTCGAGCCGCGCCTCGACGAGCGCGCGCGAGCGCCGGACCCGCTGGCGCGCGTCGGGGGAGAGCTCCGCTCGCGCTCGCCCGAGGGCGACCGCCTGGACCTCCTCCAGCGTGAGGGTGTCGCCGTCGAGGAGGACGTGCTGGCGTACCCCGCCGTTCGTGCCGTGGCTCATGGACGGCTTCCCTACACGGGCGACGCACGGTTGTCCCGGCGAGGAGCGGCGGACGCCCCCTGCGTGGCGTCCAGGCGCCCGGGGCAGGGTGGGTGCGCGTGGACCACACATCGGCGCGGCTCTTGCTCGGCCGCGCCACATGGCCCGCCGGATCGCCCTGCTCCTCGCCCTCGTCGCCACGCTCGCGGCCGCGCCGGTGCGCGGGATCCTCGAGACCCCCGATGCTCCCGCGCCGTGCGCGCCCTCCGGCCGCGGCCGGTTCCCGCGGCACTGGGTGGGCTGCGAGACGGACCCCGGCCCGGTTCGGCCGCTCGCCTCCGACGAGCGGCTCGCGCTCGGGCTCCGGGTGGATCCGAACCGCGCCTCGGCACGCGAGCTCGCCTTCGTCCCGGGCCTGTCCCGGCGCCTCGGCGCCGAGGTGGTCGCCGACCGGGAGCGGAACGGGCCGTTCCCGGACGTCGAGTCGCTCCTGCGCGTGCGCGGGGTCGGACCGAAGCGGCTCGCCCAGGCGCGCGAGGCGCTCGTCGTGGAGCCGTAGCGACCTGCCCGGGAGGTGGAGTACCCTGTCCCGCGCCGCAGGGACGGGAGGATTCGCTTTGGTCATTCGCTGTGAACGCTGCTCGACGCTGTACGAGCTGGACGAGACGCTGCTCGCGCCCGACGGATCCCAGGTCCAGTGCACCCGCTGCGATCACGTGTTCACGGCGCGGCCTCCCGCGCCGGCCGAGTCCGCCGGGCCACGAGCGCCCTCGAGCAGCCCCACGTTCACTCCTGCCGAGCTCGAGATCGCCGTCGCGCCCGCCTCGGGCGCCCCGCTCGATCCGCGGACGCCTGACGCCGTCGCCATCGGCGACGTCCCGCCGACGGCGCCCTCGCCGCGCGCCGACGGCTCCCGGCCTCGCGCGCCCACGCCCGAGCCCCGGTACGTGCGCGCCGGCCCTCCTGCCGTCTACCGGCCCACGCCAGGCCCGACCTCCGTCCGCGCTCACCCCGTCCTGCGCCGCGACACGGTCGGCGCCTTCGAGTCGCGGCTCCGCTGGAGCGCGCGGATGCGCTGGCTCCTGCCCGCGGCGGCGGTCGGCCTCCTCGCGCTCGGCGCCGGCGGCTTCCTCTTCGTCCGCGGCCGCTGGGCCGCCTCCAGCGCGGCGAGCGCGCGCGCGGAAGGGGCCGCGAACGCCCGGCCTGCGGGCCACGAGGCCGGCGGAGAAGCGCTCTCCGCGCGGCCGCCGGCCCCGCCGCCGCCCACCGCGCCGCCGCCCGCCGCGTCGCCTGCGGAGCCACCGCCTGGGAACGGCACGCCACCGGCGAGGAAGTCGATTGCCCAGCGACCCCCGATGGCGGCGCCGGCCGGAGCTGCGGCCGTGGGGGCGAGCGCCGCGCAGGCCCCTGCCGCCCTGGAGGGCGCGACCGCGGCACCCGCGTCCTCCCTGGGAGGCAACGCCTCGACCGCGCGGGGGCTGGCGCCGAGCGCACTCACGCCCGCGAGCATCCCCGACGTCGCCCCGGCGTCCGGAATGCCCCAGGTCGCGCCCCCCCTAGCGACCGAGGGCTCGCGTCACCCCGCGCGCGAGCCAGCCGTGCAGGACGAGCCGATCGGCGGGGGCTAGGGCCCCGAGGAGGCCGGCGGGCGTGGCGCGCAGGTTGCTCCAGTCCACGCTCGATGGCGTCCCTCCTCTGGCTGTGCCTCGGTCTCGTCGCGTTCAGCTATCTCGGCTACTTCCTCGTCCTCCTCGTCTGGGACGGCGTGCGCGATGCGCTGTCGGCGCTGCGCTTCGTCGCGGGCGGCGAGGACCGGCGCGCGCGGCGCGAGGCCGACGCCTGGCCGCGCGTGTCGATCGTCTTCTCGGCGTTCGACGAGGAGACGGTCATCCGGCACAAGATCGAGAACTGCCTCGCGCTCGACTACCCGCCGGACCGGCTCGAGATCGTGGTGGGCTGCGACGGCTGCACCGATCGCACCGCGGAGATCGCGCGCGCGGCCGGCGGGGACCGCGTGACCGTCCACGAGCTCACGCCGCGCGCCGGCAAGTCCGCCGCGATCTCGAAGCTCGTCCCCGGGGCGCGAGGCGACCTCGTCGTCCTCACCGACGCGAACGTGATGCTCGAGCCGGGCGCGCTGCGCGCGCTCGTTCGGCGCTTCCGCGATCCCGCCGTGGGGGCCGTGGTCGGGCGGCTGCGCCTCTACAACCCGACCCGCGCCGAGTTCGAGGAGAGCCTCTACTGGAAGTACGAGACGGTCCTCAAGTACTACGAGGGCAAGCACGGCGCGGTGCTGGGCGCGAACGGCGGCCTGTACGCGATCCGCCGCATCCTGTTCAGCCCCATCCGCCCCGACACGATCGTCGAGGACTTCGTCATCCCGGTGCGCATCGCGGTGCGCGGGTGGAAGGTGCCCTACGAGCCCGACGCCGTCGCGCACGAGGAGACGACCGAGGACGCCGGGCGCGAGTTCGTGCGGCGGGCTCGCATCGGCGCGGGGGACTGGCAGGCCCTCGCGCGCGTGCCGGACCTGCTCGACCCGCGCACCGGGTTCCTGTTCTTCTCGTTCGTGTCCCACAAGCTCCTGCGCTGGACGACCCCGTTCCTCCTCGCGCTGGCCCTCGTGCTGAGCGTGCCGCTCGCCGCGCAGCCCGGCGCCTGGCTGTATCGCGCCCTGCTCCTCGGCCAGCTCCTCTTCTACGGGCTCGCGCTCGCGGGCCCGCGCGTGGCGGCGGGGAGGCTCGGGCGCGTGGCGTCGCTCGCGCACTACTTCGTCACGATGAACGCGGCGCTCGCGGTCGGGCTCTGGCGCTTCGTGCGCGGCACGCAGCGCGCCACGTGGGAGCGCACCGAGCGGGTGGCGCCGCCGCCCGGGGTGCGCGCCGCCTGAGCGACGCTCTTCGGTTCGCGCCGGCTGCCGACCTTGTTCGTTGCCCGATCGAGATCGATCGCTTAGAGAGCCGGGGGCATGGCCTCCGCCCCCGAGCTCCTCGTCATCGGCCTCCTCCACACCCTGGATCCGGCCCGCCCCGTGGCGCAGGCCGCGCTCGTGCGCGACGGGCGCTTCGCCTGCGTCGGCACGGTGGAGGCCTGCGCGGCCCGCGCCGCTCCGGGCGCACGGCGGATCGAGGTCGGGAGCGCGGTGCCGGGGCTCGTGGACGCGCACGGGCACGTGATGGGGCTCGGCCGCGCCGAGCTCGAGGTGAGCTGCACCGGCCTCCCGACCGAGGACGCGTGCGTCGCCCGCACGGCGGAGCGGGCGCGCGCGCTGCCGGAGGGGAGCTGGATCCGCGGCCGGGGGTGGGACCAGAACCGCTGGCCGGGGCAGGCGTTCCCGACCGAGGCGCGGCTCTCGCGCGCCGTGCCGGACCACCCGGTCTTCCTCGTCCGCGTCGACGGCCACGCCGGCTGGGCGAACGCGGCCGCGCTCGCCGCCGCCGGGATCGGGCCGGACACGCAGGACCCGCCGGGAGGGAAGCTCGTCCGCGACGCGCGCGGCCGCCCCACGGGCGTCCTCGTGGACGCCGCGATGGACCTCGTGCTGAAGCGGATCCCCGCGCCGTCGCCCGCCGAGATCGAGGAGGCGCTCCGGCGCGGGATGGACGCGCTCGTCCGGCTCGGCATCACCGCCGCGCACGACGCGGGCGTGACGCCCGAGGTGCTCGACGTCTATCGCCGCCTCGCGGCCGAGGATCGGCTCCCGCTCCGCGTCTACGCGATGATCGAGGGAGAGGGGACCCCGGCGGACCTCACCGCCCGGATGGCGCGCTGGAAGGCGTCGCCGGAGGTGGGGCGGCTCACGGTGCGCGCGGTGAAGATCTACGCGGACGGCGCGCTCGGCAGCCGGGGGGCGGCGCTGCACGAGGACTACTCGGACGATCCCGGCAACCGCGGGCTGTTCCTCACGGCTCCCGACCTCCTGCGCGAGAAGGTCCGCGCGGTCGTCCAGGCCGGCTTCCAGCCCGCCATCCACGCCATCGGCGACCGCGGCATCGCCGAGACGATCTCGGCCATCGAGGGCGCGGGCGAGCGCGGCGCGGTGCGCGCGCTTCGGCCCCGGATCGAGCACCTCCAGATCGTCCGGCTCGCCGACCTCCCGCGGCTCGCGGCGGCCGGCGTCGTCGCCTCGATGCAGCCCTCTCACGCCACGAGCGACGCGCCCTGGGTCCCGGCCCGGCTCGGCGCCGGCAGCGCGCGGCTCGCTGGCGCCTACGCCTGGCGCTCCGTGCTGCGCGCCGGCGTGCCGCTCGCGTTCGGCTCGGACTTCCCCATCGAGAGCCCCGACGTGCGGCCCGGCCTCGCCGCGGCCGAGACGCGCCTCGCCTCGGGCGCGGCCGCGCCCTTCCTGCCGGAGGAGCGGCTCCGGCGCGAGGAGGCGCTGCGGGCGTTCACCGCGGGCGCGGCGTACGCGGCGTTCGCGGAGGGGCGCCGGGGGATGATCCGCGAGGGCTACGACGCGGATCTCACCGCGTTCGCGGGCGACGTGCTCGCCGTGCCGGCGAGCGCGCTGCCCGCGCTCCCGGTGACGCACACGATGGTCGGGGGCCGGATCGCGTTCGAGCGATGAGGGTCGGGCTCGTGCTTCGCTCCCGGCGAGCGAGGCGCGCGGGCGCTCACCGGGGCGTCGCGTAGCCCACGAGCAGCCGTCCGGTGGTGACGCGCCCGGCACCGACGATGAGCACGTCGTTCAGCGCCTTGCCGGCCTCGGTGCGCGCCTTCCACGGGCTCGACGCGTTGAGGTGCAGCCGCGCGACGCCGCGCGCCGTCCGGTGCAGGAAGACGACCGTGCCGTCGGCGCCCGCGCGCTCGACGAGGCCGACGTGCTCGACCGGACCGCCGGGGCGATCGGAGAGGAACACGAGATCGCCCGGCAGGGCCTTGCCGCGCCGGACCCCGGCCCCGGCCCTGGCCGCAGCGTGGAGGGCGCTCGCGTCGCCCTCGGCGACGGCGATGCCGCCCTCGGCCAGGGCGGCCCGGACGAGCGCGTCGCAGCCGTCGCCGTGGTCGGCGCCGCCGAGCACGATGGCGCTCGCGCCGAGGAGGCTCGCGGCCGACTCGAGCGCGCGCGGGACGGACACCTGGGAGGCGACCCGGGGGGTCCGCACGCGGGGGAGTCCGGTCTCCGGACCGGCTCCCGTGAGGGAGCCGGCCCGGATTCCGGGGGCGGGCGGGGGCAGGGGTTCGCGCCTCGCCGCGAGCTTCCCCCCGGCGCAGCCCGTCGCGAGGAGGGCCAGCGCGAGGAGACGTCCGCAGCTCGGCGACATCGACGCCGATGGTACGCACGCGACGTCGCACGTCCAATTTTCTCCTCCCGTCGCGACCGCGCGCGAGCAGGATCGCGCGAGGACGCCGTCCCCCCGGAGGCCGCATGACCCGCGCCGTCGCGCTGCTCGTCTCGCTCCTGCTCGCCGCGTGCGCCACCGCGCCGCGCTCGGAGGCGCGCCGCTGCGAGGGCGCCGCCGATCGCGTGAGCGCGCTCCTGCGCGCCGGGCTCGAGACCTACGTGGACGGCATGCGCCGCTTCGCGGCTGCGCGCGATCCGGAGCTCTCGACCGCGGAGGCCGAGGAGCGCGCCAAGGCGAGCTCCGATGCGTGGGCGGGTGCGCACCGCGAGGGGCTCGCCCGCGCCTGCCGCGAGTGGCCCGAGGAGCGGTACCGCTGCGTGATGTCCGCCGCGGACGCCGCGGCGCTGAACGGCTGCGGGCTCGAGGAGGTCGTGCGCGGGTACACCGACGAGGTCGTCTCGGACTTCGCGACGCGGCCGTTCGACCGGTCCGGCGCGGGTCGCTCCCGCTAACTGCGGGTCGAGCTCCGCGCCCGCTTCATCGCGCGCAGCCCGACGACGAAGACGAGGAAGCCCATCGCCAGGAAGAGCAGCATCCGCCCGAGCGCGGCCTTCAGGTAGCCGGGCGAGAGCGCCTCGGTGAAGATGCGGACCTCGCCCTCGCCGGGGAGGCTCACGCCGAAGCGCTTCTGCAGGAAGTCGCGCGTGTAGGTGCCGGGGGCGAAGCCGCCCTCCAGGGGCCCGGCCTGGCACGGGACGTCGCCCACGCGCTGCACGACGAACTGCGCGCCGCCGCCCTTCGGCGCGGCGAGGAAGAACGTGTAGCTCCTGCTCGTCGTGCGCGTGTCGCAGCGCGGCTCGACGTCCTCGAGCCGCACCCAGCGCTCACCCGGCGCGTCGGCCGCCTTCGCCGCGAGCGGCGCGTCCGCGGTGCGCGACAGCGCGATCCCGATGTTCGCCGCGAACCAGGCGGTGCCGAGGGTCCAGACCGCGCCGGCGGCGACGAGGAGCGTGCTCGCGAGCTTTCCCATGGGTGCGATCCATACCATCGGCGAGCGGTCGTCAGATCCTTTTCCCGGCGCGCGCGTTACGACCCGCAGGAGGTCCCACCCCATGCGCACCCTCGCGCTCGTCGCGCTCGCCGTCCCCGCCCTCGCCGCCGCCGCGCCCTCGCTCTCGCCTGCGTCCCGCATCGACGCGGTGACCGTCTACCGTCAGTCCGCCCGTGTCACCCGGGTCGCCCGCGTGGAGCTGCCAGCCGGCGCGAGCCGCGTCGTGCTGGAGGGGCTCCCGGACGAGCTCGACGACGACTCGATCCGCGTGGAAGGGAAGGGCGCCGCCCGCGCACGCGTGTTCGGCGTGAGCGTCGAGCGGGTGACCGCGCAGGCGGCGGTGACGGCGGAGGCGCGCGCGGTGGAGGAGCGGATCGAGCGGCTCCAGGACGACGACCGCGCGCTCGAGGACGCGAGTCGCGCCGCCCAGGCGCGCGCGAAGTTCGTCGAGTCGCTCCGCTCGACCTACTCCGAGGAGCGCGCCAAGAACCTCGCGGTCCGCGGCGTCTCGGTGCGCGAGTGGGCGGAGCTCGCCGGCCACGTCGAGCGCGAGCTCGCGGACGCCGCCGCGCGGGTGCGCAAGGCGGAGGCCGGGCGGCGCGAGCTCGCCCGGAAGCTCGCGCAGGCGCGCGCGGAGCTCGAGAAGGTGCAGTCGAAGCGCGCCCGGACCACGAAGGCGGTCGGCGTCGAGCTGGAGGCGGAGCGGGACGGCGCGCTGGAGCTCGCGGTCTCGTACGCGGTCGGCTCCGCGGGCTGGGCGCCGATCTGGGACGCCCGGCTCGACCCGGAGCGGGCGACGATGGAGCTCACCTTCCTCGGCTCGGTGTGGCAGCGCACCGGGGAGGACTGGTCCGAGGTGAAGCTCGCCGTCTCCACGGCGGAGCCCGCGCGCGGCGTGTACGTCCCCGAGCTCGAGCCCGTCTACCTGACGGAGCGCCGGGACGTGCACACCCTCGGCGTGGCGCGGCGCTCGCCGGCGAGCGCCCCGGCCGCCGCGAAGAGCGCGCTCGCGCAGGAGCCCGAGCAGGGTGTCGCCGAGGTCGAGCAGGACGTGGAGCTCGCGGCCGCGTCGGTCGAGCAGGGGCTCCTCTCCGCCGCCTTCACGGCGCCGCGGCGCGAGTCGGTGGACGGGGCGGGGCAGGCCCGCAAGATCGCCCTGCAGCGCTTCCCGCTGCGCGCGGAGCTCGTCCGCATCGCCGCGCCGCGCCGCGAGGCCGCGACGTTCCTCACCGCCAAGGCGGTGAACGAGACGGGCTTCCCGCTCCTCCCCGGCCTCGCCGGGATCTACGTGGGGGACGAGTTCGTCGGCCGGGCGCCCATCGCCCTCACCCCGCCCGGCGGCGAGCTCGAGCTCGCCTTCGGCGTGGACGATCGGATCGAGGTCGAGCGCAAGGTGCTCGAGCGGAAGCGGCTCACGGCGGGGCTCCTCTCGAAGGACGACGTGCAGCGCTACCGCGTCCGCATCGAGGTGAAGAACCGCTACGCGACCCCGGTCGCGGTGAGGCTCCTCGACCTCGTCCCGGTGAGCCGCGACGAGCGGATCAAGGTGGCGATCCTCGACGGCAGCACCGCGCCGGCGCGGGAGGATCCCGAGCGCCCCGGCGTGCGGATCCACGAGCTCGCCCTCGGGGCCCGCGAGTCGAAGGTGGTGGAGCTCCGCTACGAGGTCCGCACGCCGCGTGGGCTCGCGATCGCGGGGCTGGACTGAACGACGGCCCGGGCGATCACGCCTCCATGAGCGCGGCGAGGCTTGCGAGCGGGGACGGGGCCGGCCCGTCCCGGGGTCACCCTCGCAGCGCGCCGCGCTCGATCTGCGCCCCGTCCTCGGTCCCCACGAAGCCGCCCTCGGGGAGCTCCTGCCACGGGCCCGCGCCGATGGGCTCGCTCGCCACCGCGAAGACGTGGCGCGGGGCGGCGGAGGACGTGACGTGGAGCGTCCGGCCGTGCCGGCACGCCGCGAGGAGGCGGCCGTCGGAGACGACGAGGTTGAGCGACGTCGGCTTCGGGGAGGGCTCGGCGTCGGCGATGCGGAGGACGGTCGCGGTGGTGTCCGCGAGGGCGCGCCGGACCCGGGAGAGGTCCGCCGCGCGCGTCTCCCCGGTCGCGCGGAGGCGGGAGACGAAGAGGTAGAAGACCCGCTCGCTGTCGGTGTCGCCCTGGATCTCGCGGCGCAGGTCGGGATCGATCTCGGCCTCGATGGCGGTCCGCACCGCGGGGACCTCGCGGTAGCGCGCCACCGTCCCGTTGTGGGCGAAGAGCCAGCGATCGAACAGGAACGGGTGCGTGTTCTCGCGGAGCACCGGGCCGACGCTCGCCTCTCGCACGTGCGCGATGACCACCGCGGAGCGGACCTCGCGGCCGGCGGAGACGAAGGACTCGTCGGCGTGGGCCGGGAGGATCCCGCGCCGGACGTGCGGGGCCCCGTCGACGTACCAGCCGATGCCCCAGCCGTGCGGGTGCTTGTGCGACTGGAAGCGGAGCGCGTTCTCCGCGCTGCAGAGCGGCTCGCAGACGTCTAGGCCGGGGTGGGCGTGCTGGCCGAAGAGGCGGCACATCGCGGTCCCGGAACGTAGCAGCGAGCGAGCGCGCGCGCCAATGGGTCGCCGCGCCGCGCCGCGCCGACCGCCGGCCCGCCGAGCTTTCGCTCGTCCAGGCGCGCGGCGGCGTCAGGCGCGCCGGCCGCTCTCGCCCTGCCGCACCGCCGCGGCGACGAGGTGCGCGAGCCGGAGCGGCTCCGGGACGGCGCCGCGGTCCGTCAGCCGCGCGAGGGCCTCGGCCGTGGCCGCCGGCTCCGCGCCGCGCACCTGGAAGACGAACCCGCCGAGCCGGTGCACCGGCCCCGCGCGCTCGAGGAGCGCGAGGCGGCGGCCGGGGCGCGGGAGCCCGCGAATGGCGCGCTCCATCGCGGGGAGGTCCGGCGGGCGGCGCATGACCGCGACGCACGGCCGGTCGAGGCGCGCGGCGAGCGCCTCGAGGTCCACGAGGTTCAGCCCCCCGAAGCCGAGGCCGTCGAGGAGGACGAGGTGCAATTGGGGGAGGAACTTCCCGCCCACGAGCAGCCGGGCGACGGCGTCGGTCGCGTTCCAGCCGTCCTGGCGCACGCGGCCCCAGACGAGCCCCTCGAACCGCGTCCCCGCGCAGACGACGCCCGCGAGCCCCACGTCGCCGCGCCGCCGGCGCACGAACGGCGCGTCGTCGAGGCCGAGGGCGCGGAGCGTCCGGCCCGGCGGCGGGAAGCGCCTCACAGGGCGGCCTCGACCGGCTCGCCGAGGAGCGCGGGCGGGTCGCCGGCGAGATCGAAGAACGTGACGCTCACCCTCCGGCCGTGCACCTCGAGCAGGGCCGCCGTGCGGGGCAGCGAGAAGCGGCGCGGCCCCGCGCTGCCCGGGTTCACGAACAGCGTGTCGCCCACGCGCGCGACGCCCGGCCGGTGCGAGTGTCCGTGGACCACGAGCTCCGGCCGGTGGCGGACGAGCAGCGGGCGCGCCGGAGGCTTCGGCCGCTCGCGCGCGCCGAGGTCGTGCACGAGGAGCAGCGTGAGCGCGCCCACCTCGACGAGCGCGGTCTCCGGCAGGCGCCCGAGCGCGGGCAGCCCCTCGTCGTTGTTCCCGCGCACCGCCTTGACCGGCGCGATCTCCCGGAGCACCTCCAGGATCCGCGGCTTCACGATGTCACCCGCGTGCAGGACGAGCTCGACCCCGTGGAGGACGTCGCCGAGGCGGGGGTCGACGAGGCCGTGGGTGTCCGAGACGAGGCCGATCCGCATGGGGTCCTCTAGGCGGGCACGACCACGGGCGGTGGCCTCCTCGTCGACGTGGAACGTCTCCCGGTCACGCGATCCTCAGCGACAGTCGACCGCCGCGCCCGGCGCCGCGGTGTGGACGACCCGCCCGCGCTTCACCACGACGAGCGCGTGGTTCACCGCCATGTGCCAGGCGAGGTGCTCGGGCGAGCCGCAGCCCCACAGCACGAGGTCGGCGTCGCCGCCGGGCCGGAGCCGCCCCGCGTCCGGACGCCGGAGCGCCCGCGCTCCACCGGCGGTGAAGGCGACGAGCGCCTCCGCCGGGCTGAGCCGGAGCTGCAGGCACGCGAGCGAGAGCGCGAGCCCGACGTTCTCGCTCATGGCGCTGCCCGGGTTGAGGTTCGTCGCGAGCGCGACGCGCACGCCGGCCGAGAGGAGCTTGCGCGCCGGCGCGTAGCGGCTCGAGCCGAGGAAGAGCGTGGAGAGCGGGAGGAGCCCGGCCACGACGTCGGCGCGGGCGAGGGCGGCGATCCCCTCGTCGTCGATCTCCTCCAGGTGATCCGCGCTCGCGCAGGCGAGCTCGGCCGCGAGCCTGGCGCCGCCCGAGGCGGTGAGCTGATCGGCGTGCACGTGCGTCACGAGCCCGTGGCGCGCGCCCGCGTCCAGGATGCGGCGGGCCTCGTCGAGCGTGAACGCGCCCTCCTCCGCGAAGACGTCCACGTGCTCCGCGAGCCGCTCGCGCGCCGCCCGGGGCACGAGCACCTCGCACAGCTCGCGCACGAACGCGTCCCGGTCGCCCGCGCGCTCGGGCGGGACGGCGTGGGCGAGGAGGGTCGGGACGATGGTCACCTCCGCCCACAGCGCGTGCGCGAGGTCGTGGATGATCCGCAGGAGCCTGAGCTCGTCCTCCGTGGAGAGCCCGTAGCCGCTCTTCACCTCGACGGTGGTGACGCCCTGGGCGAGGAGGCGCCGGGCGCGGGCCACCGCGGTCTCGAGCAGCGTGGCGTCGGACGCGGCCCGCGTCGCCCGCGTCGTCACCGCGATGCCGCCGCCGGAGAGCGCGACCGAGAGGTAGCTCTTGCCCGAGCAGCGCAGCGCGAACTCGCCCGCCCGCTCGCCCGCGAAGACGAGGTGCGTGTGCGCGTCCACGAGCCCCGGGGTGACGAGCCCCCCGGCGGCGTCGATGACCTCCGCACCGTCGAGGTCCACCGCGGCCTCGAGCCCGTGCTCCGGGCCGACGAAGGCGATGCGCCGATCGTCCACCGCCACGGCCGCGCCCGGGATGAGGCCAGGATCGGAGGCGCCGGCGTCGCAGGTGGCGACGACCGCGTTGCGGAGGACGAGGGAGGCCTTCGGGCGGAGCGGTTTGCGAGGGGGCACGATCGGGGGCGGGGCGGTCGGGGTCGAGGTCGGGGTATCGGTCGGGTCGGGGTCGGGGGCGAGGTCGGGGGCGAGGGCGAGGTCGAGCGCCCGATCCTCCTCAGGGGATCTTCACCCCCCGTACTCTCGCCACCTCCCTCGCCTCCTCATACCCCGCATCCGCGTGCCGCAGCACGCCCATCGCCGGATCGCTGCGGAGCACTCGCTCGACCCGGCGCCCCGCCGCCTCCGTGCCGTCGGCGACCACCACCTGACCGGCGTGCAGGGACCAGCCGATCCCCACCCCACCGCCGTGGTGGAAGCTCACCCACGAGGCGCCGTTCACCGCGTTCACGAGCGCGTTCAGGATCGGCCAGTCGGCGATGGCGTCGGAGCCATCCTTCATGGCCTCGGTCTCGCGGTTCGGCGACGCGACCGAGCCGCAGTCGAGGTGGTCCCGGCCGATGACGATCGGCGCCTTCACCTCGCCGCGCCGGACGAGGTCGTTGAACGCGAGGCCCGCCCGATCCCGCTCGCCGTAGCCGAGCCAGCAGATGCGCGCCGGGAGCCCCTGGAACTTCACCTTGCGGGCGGCGAGGTCGAGCCAGCGGCGGAGGCCCTCGTTCTCCGGGAAGAGCGCGGCGACGGCGGCGTCGGTGCGGGCGATGTCGGCCGGGTCGCCCGAGAGCGCCACCCACCGGAACGGCCCCTTGCCCTCGCAGAACATCGGCCGGATGTAGGCGGGGACGAAGCCGGGGTAGGAGAACGCCTCCGCGAGCCCGGCCTCGCGCGCGCCGGCGCGGAGGTTGTTGCCGTAGTCGAAGACGTGGCTCCCGGCGGCGCGCATGGCGAGCATCGCCTCGACCTGCCGCGCCATCGACTCCTGGGCGCGACGGACGTAGCCCTGCGGATCGCGGCGCCGGAGCGCCGGCGCGTCGGCGAGCGGCACGTCCGCGGGCACGTAGCCGTTCAACGGGTCGTGCGCCGAGGTCTGGTCGGTGACGAGGTCCGGGGCGATCCCGCGCCGGGCGAGCTCCGCGAAGACCGTCGCGGCGTTCCCCACGAGGCCGATGGAGAGCGGCCGGCGCGCGCGGCGCGCCTCCTCGAGCCGCCGGAGCGCGTCGTCGAGATCTCCGGAGCGCGCGTCGAGGTAGCCGGTCTCGAGCCGCTTCTCGATCCGCGCGGGATCCACGTCCACGCCCAGGAACGCCGCCCCCAGCATGGTCGCCGCGAGTGGCTGCGCGCCGCCCATCCCGCCGAGGCCGCCGGAGAGGACGAGCCGGCCGGCGAGATCGTCCGTGCCGAAGTGCGTCCGCCCGGCCTGCGCGAACGTCTCGTAGGTGCCCTGCAGGATCCCCTGCGTCCCGATGTAGATCCAGGACCCCGCGGTCATCTGGCCGTACATGATGAGGCCGCGCTTCTCGAGGTCCCAGAAGTGCTCCCAGGTGGCGAAGCGCGGGACGAGGTTCGAGTTGGCGATGAGCACGCGCGGCGCGTCGGGGTGCGTGCCGAGGACGCCCACGGGCTTGCCGCTCTGGACGAGGAGCGTCTCGTCGTCGCCGAGGGTCCGCAGGCTCGCGACGATCCGCCGGTAGCTGTCCCAGTCGCGCGCGGCCTTGCCGGTCCCCCCGTACACGACGAGGTCCTCGGGCCGCTCGGCCACCTCGGGATCGAGGTTGTTCATCAGCATGCGCAGGGCGGCCTCCTGCACCCAGCCCTTGCAGGAGAGTCCCGTCCCCCGCGCCGCGCGGATCGCCTCCATCGTGCACCTCCGGGCCTGCAGCCTCACCCACCGTCCGCCCGGCCGCAGCGCCAAAAACGGGGCGCCGCGGCGATCTCCCGGGCCGAGCGTTGGTTTACACTGCCGCGCCCGCATGAACGAAAAGCTCTTCATCTCCGCCCTGAAGCTCCTGCCGAAGAACACCGTCTCGCGCCTCGCCGGCGCGCTCACGCGCTGGAACGCGCCCGCGTCGGTGCGGCTCGCCGCCATGCGGGCGTTCGCCGCGCGCTACGGCATCGATCTGTCCGAGTGCCCGGAGCTCCAGGTCTACGGGACCTTCGGCGAGTTCTTCGCGCGGCCGCTCCGGCCCGGGCTCCGCCCCATCGCGCCCGGCGACACGGTCGTCGTCTCGCCCGTGGACGGGGCCGTCTCCGAGGCCGGCACCGCGGCGGACGGGCGGCTCGTCCAGGCGAAGGGGATCGACTACTCCGTGGGCGCGCTCGTCGGCGACGAGGCGCTCGCGCGGCGGCTCCAGGGCGGCGCCTACACGACCGTCTACCTGTCGCCGCGCGACTACCACCGCGTCCACTTCCCGCTCGGCGGCAGGATCACCGGCTGGCGCTACGTGCCGGGCCAGCTCTGGCCCGTGAACCCCGCGTCGGTCCGGAGCGTGCCGGGCCTCTTCACCGTGAACGAGCGGCTCGTCACGATCCTCGAGACGCCGCTCGGCGCCTGCGCGGTCGTCGCGGTGGGCGCGACGGTCGTCGGCCGGGTCCGCGCCTACTACGACCCCACCGTCCCGGTGACGAACCTCAAGGCGGCGACCGCCGCCGCGCGCGACTACGCCTCGCCGCTGCCCGCCGAGAAGGGCGGTGAGCTCGGCGCGTTCGAGATGGGCTCGACCGTCATCCTGCTCTTCGAGCCGGGGCGCGTGCGCCTCGACGCCCGCCTCGTGCCCGGCGCGCGGGTGCGCGTGGGAGAGCCGATCGGTGGGCCCCCTTGAGCCTTTTCTGGTAGAGAGACGCGGCGATGGCGACGAAGATCAACGGCGTCAAGGGGATGAACGACCTCCTGCCCGGCCAGGCGGCACGCTGGCAGGAGATGGAGGCGATCGCGCGCGAGGTGTTCGCGCTCTACGGGTACCGCGAGGTGCGGACCCCCGTGGTCGAGCCGGCGCAGCTGTTCGCGCGCGGCGTCGGCGAGGCGACCGACATCGTGAAGAAGGAGATGTACGTCTTCGAGGACAAGGGCGAGGACCTGCTCGCCCTGCGCCCCGAGGGCACCGCCGGCACGGTGCGGGCGTTCATCGAGCACGGCGCGTTCGTCGAGGGCCCGCAGAAGTGGTTCTACGTGGGCCCGATGTTCCGCCGCGAGCGGCCGCAGAAGGGCCGCTACCGCCAGTTCCACCAGATCGGCTGCGAGGCCTTCGGGATCGCCGAGCCGTTCCTCGACGCCGAGCAGATCGCGCTCCTCGACGACTTCCTCGCCCGCCTCGGGGTCCGCGCCGAGCTGAAGCTCAACTCGGTCGGCGACCGGAGCTGCCGCCCGGCGTACCTCCAGGACCTCCGCGCGTACCTCGGGTCGCACAAGGGCGAGCTCTGCGCCGACTGCAACGAGCGCATGGAGCGGAACCCGCTGCGCGTCCTCGACTGCAAGGTCGAGAGCTGCCAGCCCGTGCTCGCCGCGGCGCCGCGGCTCCTCGAGCGGCTCTGCCCCGAGTGCGCCGCCCACTTCGAGGCCGTGAAGAGCGGCCTCGACGCGCTCGGCGTCCGCTACACCGTGGACACGCGCCTCGTGCGCGGTCTCGACTACTACGTCCGCACCGCCTACGAGTTCACCTCCGACGCCCTCGGCTCGCAGTCCGCGGTGGCGGGCGGCGGCCGCTACGACGGGCTCGTGGAGACCCTGGGCGGGCCGCCCACGCCGGGCATCGGCTTCGCGCTCGGCCAGGAGCGGCTCGCGATGATCCTCGAGAAGGCCGGCCGCGCCGCGCCCGAGCGCAAGCCGGTCGTGTTCTTCGTCAGCGCCGACGAGGCGGGCGCGCGCGAGGCGCTCCGGCGCGCCGCGGAGCTGCGCCGCGCCGGGATCGCCTGCGAGCTCGACCCGCGCGGCGGCAAGATGAAGGCGCAGTTCAAGCAGGCGGAGCGGGTCGGCGCGCGCTACGCGCTCGTCCTCGGCGGCAACGAGGTCCAGACCGGCCAGGCGAAGCTGAAGGACCTCGCGACGCGCGAGGAGACGCCGGTCGCGCTCGCGGACCTCGTCGCGCGGGTGAGGTGATCCGCCTCCTCGTCATCGCGGGGCCGACGGCGTCGGGGAAGACCGCGCTCGCCGTCGCCCTCGCGCGCCGCCTCGGCGGCGAGATCGTGAACGCGGACTCGCAGCAGGTCTACCGCGGGCTCGACGTCGGCACCGCCAAGCCTTCACCCACCGAGCGTGCCGCCGCGCCCCACCACCTGCTCGACGTGGTGGAGCCGGGGGAGGGGATGGACGCGGCCCGCTTCGCGGCGCTCGCCGACGCCGCCATCGCGGACGTCGCCGCGCGCGGCCGGCTCCCCATCGTCGCGGGCGGCACCGGGCTCTACGTGCGCGCCCTGCTCCACGGCGTGGTCGCGGCGCCCGGCCGCGATCCCGCGCTCCGCGCGCGCCTCGAGGAGGAGGCCGCGCGGCTCGGCCGCCCGGCGCTGCACGCGCGGCTCGCCGCGATCGACCCCGAGTCGGCGGCGCGGATCCGCCCGAACGACCTCGTGCGGATCGTGCGCGCGCTCGAGATCGCCGCCGCTGGGCGGAGGCCGTCGGAGCTCCACGCCGAGCACGCGTTCCAGCCGGACCGCTACGCGGCGCGGCTCCTCGCGCTCGACCCTCCGCGCGCGGCGCTCCACGCGCGGATCGACGCGCGCGTGGTGGAGATGTTCGCCGGCGGGATCCTCGACGAGGCGCGCGCGCTCGTGGCGCGCACCGGCGGTGCGCTCCCCGCGAAGCTGCCCATCGGCTACGCCGAGGCGGTCGCGTGCGTGCGCGGGGAGCTCGAGCTCGCGGAGGCGATCCGGCGCGTGCAGGTGGCGCACCGCCGCTACGCGCGCCGGCAGGTCATCTGGCTCCGGCGCGAGCGCGGCGTCGAGTGGATCGCGCCGCCGGTGGACGTCGAGGTCTTGGCGCGGCGCGTCGAAAACGGCTGAGAAGTCCAGCGCCTCGACCGTGCGCTCCGGCCGCCTCGTGCTATAAGGCGCGACGTGACGAAGCCAGCCCATGCCCTCGACTTCGAGCGCCCGCTCATCGCGCTCGAGTCCAAGATCGCCGAGCTGAAGGAGCTGTCCGGCGGCGCCCGCGTCGACTTCACCGACGAGATCCAGAAGCTCGAGAAGAAGGCGAAGCGGCTCCAGGCCGAGATCTTCAGCGAGCTCTCGCCGTGGCAGACCGTCCAGCTCGCGCGCCATCCGAACCGGCCGTACACGCTCGACTACCTCGGCCGGCTGTTCACGGACTTCTTCGAGCTCGAGGGCGACCGCCGCTTCGCCGCGGATCGCGCCATCGTGGCCGGGTTCGCGCGCTTCGACGGCGAGCCGGTGCTCGTGATGGGGCACCAGAAGGGCCGCGGCACGAAGGAGAACATGCTGCGGAACTTCGGGATGCCGCGCCCCGAGGGCTACCGCAAGGCGCGCCGGCTCTTCGATCTCGCCGAGCGCTTCCGCCGCCCGGTCATCATCTTCATCGACACGCCCGGCGCGTACCCCGGCATCGGCGCGGAGGAGCGCGGCCAGGCCGAGGCCATCGCGACGAACCTCGAGGTGATGTCGTCGCTCTCGGTCCCGTCGATCTCGGTGGTCATCGGCGAGGGCGCGTCCGGCGGCGCGCTCGGGCTCGGCGTGACGAACCGGATCCTGATGCTGCAGTACGCCTGGTACAACGTCATCTCGCCCGAGAGCTGCAGCTCGATCCTCTACCGCGACTCCACCCAGGGCAAGAAGTCGGCGGAGGCGCTGAAGCTCACCGCGAAGGACCTCGCGGGCTTCGGCATCACCGACGAGATCATCCCCGAGCCCGAGGGCGGCGCGCACCGCGATCACGACCTCGCCGCCGAGAACGTGCGCGGCGCGATCCGACGCCACCTCGCGGAGCTCGAGAAGCTCTCCCCCGAGCAGCTCGTCGTCGATCGCTACAAGAAGTTCCGGGCGATGGGCGTGTTCACGACCGAGGAGTAGCGCGGGGCCTTCGCGAGCGCGGGGGCCGTCGGGTATAACCGTCGCCCCATGCCTCTCGTCCCGCCCCACGTCGCCTCGCTGACGCCGTACGTCCCCGGGAAGCCCATCGAGGAGGTCGAGCGGGAGTACGGCGTATCGAACGTCGCCAAGCTCGCCTCCAACGAGAACGCGCTCGGCCCCTCGCCCCTCGCCCTGGCGGCGGCGCGGGAGGCGTGCGCGAAGGTGCACCTCTACCCGGACGGCTCCGCGTACGTCCTCCGCAACGCGCTCGCCGCGAAGCTCGGCGTCCCGCCCGAGGAGGTGATGGTCGGGAACGGGTCCAACGAGCTCATCGAGCTGCTCGTCCGGTCGTTCGTGCTCGACGGCGAGGAGGTCCTGACGAGCGCCCAGAGCTTCGTCGCGTACAAGCTCGCCGCGCACGAGCACGGCCGCACGCTCGTCGAGGCGCCGATGAAGGCGCGCTTCCACTACGATCTCGACGCGCTCCGCAAGCTCCTCTCCCGCCGCACGAAGCTCGTCTTCCTCGCGAATCCCGACAACCCGACGGGCACCTGGTTCACGGAGGCGGAGCTCACCCCGTTCCTCGACGCGGTGCCGAAGGACACCCTCGTCGTGCTCGACGAGGCGTACGTCGAGTACGTGGACGCGCCCGGGTTCCAGGACGCGCTCGCGCTCCGGCGGAAGTACCCGAACGTCGTGGTGCTCCGGACCTTCTCCAAGATCTACGGCCTCGCCGGCATGCGTCTCGGCTACGGGCTCGCGCGGCCGGAGGTGGTGGAGTACGTCGACCGCGTGCGGCCCCCGTTCAACACGAGCCTCGTCGCCCAGGCGGCCGGCGCCGCGGCGCTCCAGGACACCGCGCACGTCGCGAAGAGCCGCGCGCTCGTCCTCGAGGAGCGGCCGCTCCTCGCGAGCGGCCTCGCGGCGCTCGGCGCGACCGTCGTCCCCTCCCAGGGCAACTTCGTCCTCGCCGACTTCCCTGGCCGGACGGGCAAGGAGCTCTTCGAGGCGCTGCTGCGCGAGGGCGTGATCGCGCGCCCGGTGGCGGGCTACGGGTTCCCGAGCGCGCTGCGGATCACCGTGGGGCTCCGGCGCGAGAACGAGCGCTGCCTCGCGGCGCTCGGGAGGATCCTCGCAGCGTGACCGCCGGCCGGCCGTTCATCGTGGCGATCGACGGCCCCGCGGGCGCGGGGAAGTCCACCGCGGCGCGGCGGGTGGCCTCCCGCCTCGGCTTCGCGATGGTCGACACCGGCGCGATCTACCGCACGGTCGCGCTGGCCGCGGCGCGCCGGGGGATCGCGTTCGAGGACGACGCGGCGCTCGGCGCGCTCCTGCCCGAGCTCGAGATCCACTTCGCCCCCTCGCCGGGCGGCGGCCAGCGCGTCCTGCTCGGCGCGGACGACGTCTCGGTCGAGATCCGCACGCCGCCCATGTCCATCGGCGCGAGCGCGGTCTCGGCGCGCCCGGTCGTGCGGGCCGGGCTCCTCGAGCTGCAGCGCCGCCTCGCCTGCGCGCCGGAGAACCGGGGCGCCGTGCTCGAGGGGCGGGACATCGGGACGGTCGTGTTCCCCGACGCGGACGTGAAGTTCTTCCTCACCGCCTCCGCGGAGGAGCGCGCGCGCCGGCGCCACGCCGAGCTCGGCGCGAAGGGCGACCCGTCGACGTACGACGAGGTGCTGGCGGATCAGCTCCGGCGCGACAAGAACGACTCGGAGCGTGCCATCGCGCCGCTCCGGCCGGCGGACGACGCGCGGGTGGTGGACACGAGCGGCGTGCCGCTCGACGCGGTGGTGGACGCGCTGGTGCGCGCGGTCGAGGAGCGGCTCCAGGCGGAGGGGCGGAGCAGAGCGTGAGCGAGGAGCGCAGGTACGGGCCGAAGGAGTGCGGGAGCTGCCGGCTCTGGCGGCCCATCCTCGAGGACGCCCGCGGCCCCATCGGCCCCTGCCGCCTCGGCGTCCGCACCGGAGACTTCCCGGGCACCGCGCCGGCCTGCGAGCGCTACCTCTCCCGCGACGCCGCCATCCCGACCGCGCCGCCCCCGACGCAGCTCCGCCGGCGCGCGCCGCGCCCGTCGAGCCCGCTCGTCCACCGCGGCGCGGATCCCGGCGCGCCGCTCGAGCGCGCGCCGCTCGCGCCCGCCGCCGCTCACCACCGTCCTTTCCCGCAGTCCGCGCCGCAGTCCCCCTGGCCCGAGGAGCTGACCGACATGACCCGCGAGGAGTTCGCCGAGGCGATCCGCGAGGCGCTGCGCGAGGAGGGGGCCGACGTCCGGCTCGCGCCGCGCTGGGAGGGCGGCACCGTGGTCCTCAAGCCGGGCGACGGGCAGACCCAGCCGAAGGAGATCCCCCTCGACTCGCTGTTCCACAAGATCGTGATGATCCGCGATCGGCTGCGCGTGCTCGAGCAGAAGGTCAACGCGAACGACAAGCTCTCCGACGCGGAGAAGATCGAGCTGCAGCAGTACGTGACGCGCTGCTACGGTTCCCTCACGACCTTCAACGTCCTCTTCCGCGACGACCGAGACAGGTTCGTCGGCGACAAGGGCGAGAAGGGCTGAGGGGTTCGCTAGCCTCCACCGTCGAACCGCGACTCCCGGTCGTACCCGCCGTAGCGATCGCGGGACTCCGTCTGGACGTCCGCGTCGCCTGCGCTCGCTGGCGATCGCCGGCCGGTGCCGGTCGCGCCGCTCGCGCGGTGGTAGCTCGCCTCGTACGCCGGCGCATCCCGGGCGCTCGCCGCCTTCGCCGCCTCCCAGGCACGCCGGTACGCGTCGCGCGCGCCCTCGAGCTCGCCGCTCCGCTCGAGCGCCAGGCCGAGCGCGTGCCGCGCGCGGGGCGAGGACGGGTAGAGCTCGACGGTCCGGCGCAGCGTGCGGACCGCGCCGTCACGGTCGCCCTCGGAGAGGAGCTGCAGGCCCGAGAGCGCGAGCGCGCGCTCCGGCGGCGGGACCGCGAACCCGAGCCGCTGCGAGAGCGCGCGGTAGTGGGCCTCGACCGCCGCGGCGCCGCCGCGCGGCCCCGTCGCCTCGGGGGACACCGGCATCGACCACCCGTCGAACACCTCCTCGAGGCCGGCGTAGTAGCTCGCGAAGGGCGTCGTGACGTGATCCTCGCCCGCGAGGTGGAGCGCCCGCAGGTGGACCGCGCCACCGCGGGCGAGGAGCCCCTTCAGCTCCTGGAAGCGGGCGGCGGCGAGCCGGCCCTCGTCGCCCACCGTGAGGACGATGGTCCCGGAGAGGCCGTCCTTGCGCCCGAGCGCGTCGCGCACCTCCCTCGCCGCGAGGTCGCGGTCCCAGCCGAGCGTCGGGCTCGCGGCGATGGCCGCCTGGAACACGCCGGGCCGCGCGGCCATCGCGTGCAGCGCGAAGAGCCCGCCGAACGAGTGGCCCGCCAGGATCCGCAGGGGCTCGGTCCGGTAGCTCTGGTCCACCCAGGGCACGAGGTCCTGCGCGAGGAAGGCGAGGAAGCGCTCCCCGCCGCCGCTCGTCTCGTACGAGACCTCCTCGCCTCCGCCCTGCTCGAGCTTCCCATGCGTCGGCGTCAGGTCGCGGACGCGGTCGGGGTGTGCGAGGCCCACGAGGAGCACCTCGGGCATGCGGCCGGCGCTCGCGAGGAAGCGGGCCGTCGTCGCGAGGAGCGGCAGCGTGCGCTCACCATCCGTGAAGTAGACGACGGGATACCGGCGCTCGCCGCGCTCGTAGCCCGGCGGCGTCAGGATGTACACGGTGCGCTCCTCGCCGAGCGCCGGAGACCTGAGCGTCACCACGCGCACGGGGAGATCCTGCGCGAGCGCGAGCGCGTGGGAGGCGACGGCGAGCAGGGCGGCGGCGACGAGCTTCATGGGGAGTGCCTCCGGAGGGCGCGAGGTCCCCGCAGCATAGGGGAGCCGGGGAGGGCGTCGCGCGGGCCCGAGGAGTCAGCGCAAGGAGGGGCGTGCCCGGCTCGCGTGACGCTTCGTTCGCGGCCGAGCAGGACGTCCCCTCGAGGCCGTGCGCTCGGAGATGGGAGGGCCGAAGCTCGTGGCAGATCGCGCGCTTGACGCCCGGTTGGGTGCTCGGTATTACGAACCACGAATTCGTGCGAACAGCTCCGCCTCCAGGGAGAGGCACACCGCATGCGCTCGAGCTTCACCGTCCTCCTCCTCCTCGCCGGGCTCGTGCCCGCCGGCGCGCGGGCGCACGAGGTCCTCCACGACGTCGAGCGGGGGCGAGCGCTAGCGGTCCGGGTGTACGAGTCGGACGGGGAGGCGCTCGCGGACGCGCCGTTCGAGGTGTTCTCGCCGTCGACGCCGGGAGCCGCCTACCTGGCGGGCCGGACGGATCGGGCAGGCTGGCTCGCGTTCGTCCCCGACGCGCCCGGCCGCTGGCGCGTGAAGGTCGTGGAGGCCGGCGGGCACGGGCTCGACACGACCGTGGAGGTCGCGCAGGCCGGGGCGGCCGCCCAGGGCGGTGCGCGAGCGGGCGGCGGCGCGGCGTTCGTGCTGCGGCCGCTCCTCGGCGCGGCGGTCATCGCGGCGGTGTTCGGCGCGCTCGTCCTCCTCGCGCGGCGCAGATCCACGAGCGGCTAGCGATGCACGTCCCCGACGGCTTCGTCTCCCCGCAGCTCACGCTCCCCGCGCTGGCCGTCTCGGCGCCGCTGTGGGCGTGGGCGGCGCGCCGTCACTTCGGCCGCTCCGCGGCGGACTCGCTCCCTGTGGTCGGCGCGCTCACCGCGGTGGCGTTCGTCGTCCAGTCGATCATGATCCCGCTCCCGGGCGGCACCTCCACGCACCTCCTGGGCGTGACGCTCCTCGCCATCCTGCACGGCCCGCTCGTCGCGTTCGTGTGCGAGTCGCTCGTGCTCGTCGTGCAGGCGCTCTTCTTCGGCGCGGGCGGCTTCACCGTGCTCGGCGTGAACGCCCTCGCCATGGGGCTCCTCGGCCCGCTCGCCGGCTGGCTCGTGCACCTCGCGCTGCGGCGGGCCTCGCCGCGGGGCGCCGCGCTCGTCGCCGCCTGGGTCGCCGTGCAGGTCTCGACCCTCGCGGTGGCGCTCGTCCTGGGGCTGCAGCACCGGCTCTCGCCGGCCTACTTCCCGACCCCGCTGCCGGTGACGCTCGCGGCGATGATGATCCCGAGCCTCGCCGTCACCGGGCCCGCGGAGGGGCTCTACACGCTGTTCGCACTGTCGGTGCTGCGGAGGGCGAAGGTCCGTGAAGCGCTCTGAGCCGCGGCGCAGCCAGCTCCTCCTCGCCCTGTGGGCGGCGTCGGTCTTCGGCCTGTCGGCGCTGACTGGCCTCCGCGGGCTGTCGCTCGCGACGCTCCTCGCGCTCCTGCTCCTCCGCCGGGGCGCGCTCCGCGCCGCGAGGCGCGTCCTCCGCTCGGTCGTGCCGGTCACGGCCTTCCTCTCGCTCGCGTCGGCGGGGTGGCTCCGGCTCGTCACCGGCCGCTGGCCCGACGCCGAGCCGTTCGTGGCGCTCGCGCTCCGCGCCGCGCTCATCGCCTTCGTGACCTTCTCCGCGCTCGCTCGGATCGAGCTCTTCCGCGCGCTCGCGCCCTTCCCGACGGCGAGCCGGCTGCTCGTCCTCACGCTCGCGCAGGTGCACGCGCTCCGGCTGCTCGCGACGGACTCGCTCCTCGGCCTCAGGAGCCGCATGCTGCGCCGCCCCGGGCCGGTCGACGTCGTCCGGGGCGCGGGCGGGATCACCGGCGCGCTCCTCACGCTCTCCATGAAGAACGCGCGCGACGTCTCCGACGCCATGCGCTCCCGGGGGTTCTAGTGCCGTTCCAGCTCGACCACGTGACCCTGGAGCTCTCCGGCCGGGCGGTGCTCCGCGACGTCTCCCTCTCCGTCGCGCCGGGCGAGCGGGTCGTCCTCCTCGGCGTGAACGGCTGCGGGAAGACCACGCTCCTCCGGGCGCTCGACGGCCTCGCGTTTCCCGCCGCGGGCGAGCTCCGCTACGCCGGCATCCCGCTCACGGCGCGGGCGCTCGACGACGCGACCTTCCGGCGCCGGTTCCGCAGCGAGGTGGGGCTCCTCTTCCAGAACGTGGACGCGATGCTGTTCAACCCCACGGTGGCGGACGAGCTCGCGTTCGGTCCGCGCCAGCTCGGCGCCCTCGACGTGGACGCGCGCGTGCGCCGCTGGGCGGAGGCGCTCGAGCTCGTGCCGTTCCTGGACCGCCCGCCGTTCGAGCTCTCCGGCGGCGAGAAGAAGCGCGTGGCGCTCGCCGCGGTCCTCGCGCTCGATCCGAAGGTGCTCCTCCTCGACGAGGCCACCGCGAACCTCGACCCCGCCGCCGCCGCGCGGGTGGTGGAGCTCCTCGCCGCGCTCGACGTGACGACCGTCGCCACGACCCACAACCTCTCGGTCGTCGAGGAGCTGGGAGACCGGGCGATCCTGCTCGACCGGGCGGGCGGCGGGATCCTCTTCGACGGCGCCCCGGCCGAGCTGCTCCGGGACGAGGCGCTCCTCGTGCGGAGCGGGCTGGCGCACCGGCACGCCCACCGCCACGGCTCCGCCGAGCACGCGCATTTCCACGTCCACGACGCCGAGTAGCGGGAGGGGCGGTGCCGGGAGGGACGGGGGCCCGGCAGGCTGGCCACGGCGGAGGAGGGCGTTATATAGAGCGCCGCGTGGAAGTGAAGATCGCCAAGACCGCCGGTTTCTGCTGGGGCGTCCGCCGCACCGTCGACAAGGTGATGGAGGTCGCCGACCACTCCTCCGGGCCCGTCGTGACGCTCGGGCCCATCATCCACAACCCGCAGGCGGTGGCGCGCTTCCGCGAGAAGGGCGTCGGCACCGTCAACGCCGTCGGCGAGGTGACGGACGGGACCACCGTCGTCGTCCGTACGCACGGCGCGGTGAAGGAGGAGCTCGAGCGCGCGGACGGGCGCGGGCTCGAGGTCGTGGACGGCACCTGCCCCTACGTGAAGTACCCGCAGGCGATGGCCCAGAAGCTCAGCGCCGAGGGGTATCACGTCGTCATCGTCGGGGACGCGAACCACGCCGAGATCAAGGGCGTCGTGTCGTTCAGCGAGGGCCCCTGCACGGTCGTGAAGCCGGGCGGCCCCATCCCGGAGATCCCGGCGAAGAAGGTCGCCGTCATCGCGCAGACCACCTGCATCGGCGCGGACTTCGAGGCGGTCGTGGGCGCGCTCGCCCTCCGGCACAAGGAGGTCCGGGCGGTGAACACCATCTGCAACGACACGGAGGAGCGGCAGGCGGACGCCCGCTCGCTCGCCCGCGAGGTGGACGCGGTGGTGGTCGTCGGCGGCAAGAACAGCGCGAACACGCGCCATCTCGCCGAGATCTGCCGCGAGATCCAGGCGCGCACGTGGCACGTGGAGACCGAGGCCGAGCTCCGGCCGGAGTGGTTCGACGGGTGCCAGGTGGTCGGGCTCTCGGCCGGCGCCTCGACGCCCGACTGGGTGGTCGAGGGGGTGGCGAGCTGGCTACGCGCCCTCCGCCCGCAGGGCGCGCCTTGACCCCGTGATCTCGGGCGTGTAGCGTGCGCCTTCCAAGATTCCCGATGTACGCCGGGGTATTCCCGGCGCGCGGCGCGCCTTCGATCCCCGGGGCGTCGGCCGCGACACGAACCAGGGGGCTTGCTGTGGTTGACGCCGGGGCGGTCCTGAGCCGCTCACCCAGAGTCGCAGGTCCGGCGTGATCCCGACAAAGGTTGGTCTTTTCCGAATGGAGAATCAGACTCCCCGTACGCCCGAAATCGAGACCGAGGACTTCGCCACGCTCTTCGCGCAGAGCGAGGCCCAGGCCGGTCCCATCGAGGAGGGCAAGGTCGTTTCCGGCACCGTCATCGCGCTCTCGAAGGACTATGCCGTCATCGACATCGGCTACAAGTCCGAGGGCCAGGTGCCGATGTCCGAGTTCGTCTCGGCGCCCGGCGGCGAGCCCGCCGTCAAGGTCGGCGACAAGGTCGAGGTGCTCGTCGAGTCCCGGGAGAACGACACCGGGATGGTCGTCCTCTCCAAGGAGAAGGCCGACAAGATGCGCATCTGGGACGAGATCTCCGCCGCGTGCGAGCGCGACGAGCTCGTCGAGGGCGTGATCGTCGGACGCGTGAAGGGCGGCCTCTCCGTCGACATCGGCGTGAAGGCGTTCCTCCCCGGCTCGCAGGTCGACATCCGGCCGGTCCGGAACCTCGACAAGCTGATCGGCGAGAAGTTCAAGTTCAAGGTCATCAAGTTCAACAAGAAGCGCGGCAACATCGTCCTGTCGCGCCGGGTCCTCCTCGAGAAGGAGCGCGAGGAGCTCAAGAAGGAGACCCTGAAGAACCTGAAGGAGGGCGCGGTCCTCAAGGGCCAGGTGAAGAACCTGACCGACTACGGCGCCTTCATCGACCTCGGCGGCATCGACGGCCTCCTCCACGTCACCGACATGAGCTGGGGCCGCATCGGCCACCCGTCGGAGATGTTCGAGGTCGGCCAGGAGGTCCGGGTCGTCGTCCTCAAGTTCGACCCCGCCTCCGAGCGCGTCAGCCTGGGCCTGAAGCAGATCCAGGAGGACCCGTGGCACCGCGCCGACGAGAAGTATCCGGTCGGCACGCGCGTCAAGGGCAAGGTCGTCTCGCTCACCGACTACGGCGCGTTCATCGAGCTCGAGCAGGGCGTCGAGGGCCTCGTCCACGTCAGCGAGATGAGCTGGACGAAGCGCGTGAAGCACCCCTCGAAGCTCGTCAACCAGGGCGATCAGGTCGAGGCGGTCGTGCTCGACATCGACCCGAAGGCGAAGCGGATCAGCCTCGGCATGAAGCAGATCGAGGCGAACCCGTGGACGCTCCTCGAGGACAAGTACCCCATCGGCACTACGATTCGCGGCGAGGTCCGCAACGTCACCGACTTCGGCGTGTTCGTCGGCGTCGAGGAGGGGATCGACGGCCTCGTGCACGTGTCCGACATCTCGTGGACCGAGCGCATCAAGCACCCGGGCGACAAGTTCAAGAAGGGTGACGTGGTCGAGGCGGTGGTGCTCAACATCGACGTGGAGAACGAGCGCTTCAGCCTCGGCATCAAGCAGGCCCACGTCGATCCCTGGACGACGCTCTCCGAGCGCCACCCGGTGGGCTCGCGCGTGAAGGGCAAGGTCACGAAGGTCACCGACTTCGGCGCGTTCGTCGAGATCGAGCCGGGCATCGAGGGCCTCGTCCACGTCTCCGAGATGAAGGACGAGCGCGTCGAGAACCCGCGCGACGTGGTGACCGAGGGCCAGGAGGTCGAGGTCAAGGTCATCGACATGGACCTCCACGAGCGCAAGGTCGCGCTGTCGATCAAGCAGCTCAACCGCGACGGCGGCGAGGACGACTACCGCGAGTACCTGCGCCGTCAGGGCGACGGCCGCGCGCGGCTGGGCGACCTGATGGAGAAGTTCAACCGCCGCAAGTAGTCGAGCTCCGGTGGCAGTCCAGAGCGGCGCGTCCTCGTGGACGCGCCGTTCTCTTTTTTTACCCCTACACCGCCTGCATGAGCAGGTAGGCGAGCGCGTCGAGCGGGAGGACCTCGTCCGTGAGGCCTCCCAGCACGGCCTCGCCGTTCATGCCGAAGATGACCGAGGACTCCTTGTCCTGGGCGACCACGGTGCCGCCCGCGGCATGGAGGGTCGCGAGGCCCTTCACGCCGTCGTGGCCCATGCCGGTGAGGATGAGCCCGAGCGCGGCGGGGCCGAACGAGCGCGCCACCGACTCGAACAGGTAGGTCCCGGAGGGCTTGAAGCCCTCGATCGGCGGCGCGTCGGAGAGCTCGATCCGGTCGCCCTTCACCCCGAGGTGGCGTCGATCCGGCGCGAGGTAGACCGTCCCGGGCGCGAGCGGCTCGCCGTCGTCGCCGACCTTCACGCGGAGCGGAGACGACTCGCCGAGCCACTTCGCGAGCCCCTCCGCGAAGCCCTCGGCGATGTGCTGCACGACGAGGAGCGGCGCGCGGAAGTCGGCCGGCAGCTCGGAGAGGATGCGCGACAGCGCGGGCGGACCGCCGGTCGACGCGGCGATGGCGACCACCCGCGCGCGCGTGCGCTGCGGGCGCGCCTCGGGCGCGGCCGCGCCGGGCCGCGGGGACTGGACGCGCGGCAGGAGGTTCACCCCGGCCATCGCGCGGGCCATGGTGAGGAGGTGCCGCGCCTGCGCGTCGAAGTCGGGATCGCCGGGCGCGGGGGGCTTCGGCACGACCGCGAGCGCGCCGGCCTTCATCGCGTTGAGCGCGAACCCGACGGAGTTCACGTCCTGGCCCGAGACGACCACGATCGGCGTGGGGAGCTCGGTCATGATCCGGAGCGTCGCGTCGAAGCCGTTCATGACCGGCATCTCGATGTCCATCGTGACGAGGTCCGGCTTCAGCCGCCGGGTGAGCTCGACGGCCTCCTCGCCGTTCCGCGCCCGGCCGACGATCTCGAAGCCCGGCTCGAGCGCGAAGATCGCCTCGAGGAGCCTGAGCGACGCCTCCATGTCGTCCGCCACCACCACCCGGATCATGGGACCTCCTCGAGCAGCTCCGAGAGCGTGTCCAGGAGCACGCGCTGGTCGAACGTCGACTTCACGAGGTATGCGTCGGCGCCCGCCTCGAGGCCGCGCCGCCGGTCGGCGTCGCTCTCGAGGGCCGTCAGCAGCACGACCGGGACCCGGGCGAGCCGGGGGCTCTGCCGGATCGCCCGGGTCAGCTCGAAGCCGTTCATGCCGGGCATCTCCACGTCCGACACGACGACGTCGGCCCCGTGCTGCCGGAGGAGCGACCAGGCCTGCTCTCCGTCGGCCGCCGTCGTCACGTCGTACCCGGAGGCCTCGAGGATGCTCCGCGCGAGGGCGCGGGTGGTGGCGGCGTCGTCCGCGAGGAGGACGCGCCGCCGCGCGGGCCCGGCCTCGCGGGCCGGCGCCGCCGCGAGCGCCGCGGCCGCGTGGGAGCGCTCCACGAGCTCGCGGCTCGCGAGGACCACCGCGAGCTCGCCACCCGGCAGCGCCGCGACCGCGCTCGCCAGGGGGAGCCCGGCGAGCCGCCCGCCGAGCGGCTCGAGCGACAGCTCCCGCTCCGCGAGCACCTCGTCGACCGCGAACGCGGCGCGCTGCCCGGCCACGTCCATCACCACGGCCATGCGGCGGTCCTCGGCGCGCCACGGCCCCGACGCGAGCCCCAGCGCGTGGGCGAGCGGCGCGATGGGCACCGGCTCGCCCGCGAGCAGCACGGTCCTCCCACCGCTCGTCGCGAGGAGCTCGGGGCGCAGCCGGAGCACGCGCTCGACGTCCAGCGCCGGCACCGCGAAGCTCTGGCCGGCGTCGCGGGCGAGCAGCGCGCGCAGCCCGTAGAGCGTGGTGGGCACCGCGAGCTCGAAGCAGGTCCCCCGTCCGCGCGCTGACGTCACCGCGACCGAGCCGCGCATCGCGCGCACGGCACTCGCGACGACGTCGAGGCCGACCCCGCGGCCGGAGAGCTCCGTCACCGCGGTGGCGGTGGACAGCCCGGGCAGGAAGACGAGCTCGAGCGCCCGGCGGCGATCGGGGGGGACGGGCAGGCCGCGGCGGCGAGCCTCGTCGCGCAGCTGCTCCGGGTCCAGCCCCCGGCCGTCGTCGCGGACGCGCACGAACACCCGCTCGCCCTCGATGCGCGCGTCGACCTCGATGCGCCCGCGCTCCGGCTTCCCGCCGGCGCGCCGCTCCTCGGCGGGCTCGATGCCGTGGTCCACGGCGTTTCGCACGAGCTGGGCGAGCGGCTCACGGAGCGCGTCGACGACCGAGCGGTCGAGCTCGAGCCCCTCTCCTCCGACCGCGAGCTCCACCTCGCGCCCGAGGGCGGCGGCGACGTCCCGCGCCGCGCGCTCGAGCCCGGCGGTCGCGTCCGCCCACGGTCGGAGCCGCAGCGCGCGCACGTCGGAGGCGAGACGGCGCGTGCGCCGCTCGAGCGCGCGGGCCTCGACCGCGAGCTGGCCACGCAGCGCCGCGAGCCCGCGCTCGACCCGGCCGAGCTCGTCCTCGACGCCGAGGGCCGCGCGCGCCGCGGCGGCCTCCACGGCGGCGCGCCCGCGCTGGACGGCCGCCGCGCGCACCAGGATCGGCCGGGCGGCGCGCAGGGCCCTGCGGAGCCTCCGCACCTCCCGGGCGAGCTCGTCCGCGCGCGTCGCGCGCGCCTCGGCCTGGGTGGCGGAATCGAGCAGCGCTCCGCCCGCGACCGCGATGGCGTCGAGTCGCTCGGGGGCGAGGCGCAGGGAGCCGGCCCGGCGCGGCCGAGCGGCGTCGGAGGGCGGGGGAGGCGCGGGAGCGGTCGTGGGTGGGGTGGAGGGCGGGGGCGACGGAGCCGGCGTCGAGGTCGAGGTCGGGGTCGGGATCGGGGTCGGGCTCGGGCTCGGGGTCGGGGTGGGGGCTGGGGTCGCGATCGCGGCTGGGCTCGGCTCACCCTCCGTCCTCTCCCGCAGCAGCTCCCGCGCCCGGGCGAACGGGGCCTCCTCGATCTCCGTGAGCGGCGCCTCGGCGAGCCGCTTCTGGGCCTCGGCGAGCGCGTCCACCGCGGCGAGCAGCGCGGCGAAGTCCTCCGGCCCGAGCGGGCGCCCCTGATCGCGCGCCGCGCCGAGCAGCGACTCCATCGAGTGGCAGGTCGCCTCGATCGGGCCCGCGCCGGCGGCGCGGGCGGACCCCTTGAGCCCGTGCGCGGCGCGGAACACGTCGGCGAGGAGGGTGTCGCGCGGCGGCCCGGGCTCCGCCTTCTCCAGCGCGACGAGCCCCTCCTCGAGCACGGGGACCTGCTCCGCGAGGTCGGTCGCGAGCGCGCCGCGCAACGACTCGAGCAGGGCGTCGCGGTCCATGCGTCACCGCGACGTGGTGACGAGGAGCTGGCGGAGCCGCTCGCCGAGCGCGGTGAGATCGCGGACGGCGAGCTCCGACTGCTTCGTCGACGTGACGTACTGGCTCGCGACGTTGCTGATGTCGCGGACCGCCTGCGTGATCTGGCCGATCCCGGTCGCCTGCTGCGCGGTCGAGTCCGCGATCTCCTGGACCGCCCCCGAGAGCCGCGCGCCGAGCTCGGCGAGGTCGCGGATCACGGCGCCCGCGTGCTGCGCGGCCCGCACCGCCGCCTCGAGGCTCCGCGTGCTCTCCTCGGTGGAGAGCACGGAGCGGTTCGCGCGCTTCTGCACGTCCCCGAGCACCTGGCGCGCCTCCGCGGTCGCCCGCCGCGACTGCTCGGCGAGCGACTTCACCTCGGCGGCCACCACCGAGAACCCCTTGCCGTGCTCGCCCGCGCGCGTCGCCTCGATCGCCGCGTTCAGCGCGAGCACGTTCGTCTGCTCCGCCAGATCGTCGATGAGGCCGGTGATGTCGCCGACCGCGTTGGCCTGCTCCGCCAGCTCCAGGATGCTCCGAGCCACGCCGTCGGCCTGCTCCTTCGCGCGGCCGATCACGTCCACGGCCTCGTCCACCGCGCCGTGGCCCGTGCGAGACAGCTCGTCGGAGTGGCGCGCGATGTCGGCGGCCTCGCGGGCGCGGTCGGCCGCCCGCTCCGAGGAGCGCGCGACCTCGTCGAGGGAGGTCATCGTCTCCGAGACCGCCGCGAGCTGCTGCTGCGCGCCGGAGGTCTGCTGCGCCGTGCTGGCGAGGATCTCGTTCGCCGCGGTGGCGAGCCGCGCGGCGGTCTCGCCGACCGCGCGGAACATCTCCTCGAGCTTCGCGCGCGCGTCGCGCTCCAGCGCGAAGTTGCGGCGCAGCTTCTGGGTCATGTCCTCGAAGGCCCGGCCGAGGAGAGAGAGCTCGTCGCCGCCCCCCACCGCGATCGCCACGCCTTCCTCGCCCGCCGCCACGCGCTGCGCCGCGGAGGAGAGCGTCGCGATGCGCTGCGCCACCCTCCGCGCCGCGAGCACGGTGGCGGCGACCCCGGCGAGGAGGAGCGCGAAGAGGAGGAACGCCCAGCGCTGGCGCGCCTCGACCGAGCCCGCGAGCTGCCCCTGCGCCGAGCGCATCCAGCGCTCGAGCTCGGAGGCGGCGTCGAGCGTCCTCCGATCCAGCGCGTCGAGCTCGCCGGGCGCGGCGGGGCCTCCCGAGGCGAGCCGCAGGAGGATGGGCCGGACGCCCTCGCGCCAGGCCCGCTCGGGCGCGTCGAGCGCGGCGAGCAGCCCGGGGTCGTCGAGGGCGTCCACCCCGGCGGCGCGGTCCCCGCGGCGGAGCGCCTCGAACCACCTGTCCAGCGCCTGGACGCGCTCCTCGATGCGGGAGCGCAGCGCGGGCGTGTCCTCGGCGCGCGCCGCGGCGCGGAGGTGGGCGAGGGCCACGAGCTGCGCGTAGTGCACCGTGCCGTTCGACATCTCGTGCAGGAGCGCGCCGTCGGACCCGACGCGCCGGACGATCTGGACGCTGCTCCACAGGGCGAACGCGGCGAGGAGGAAGAGCACGAGGCCGAGGCCCGACAGCCGGAACGTGAGCGAGCGGTGGAAGGGCAGGTCGCGCGTCACGGGCCGTCGCCTCCGGGGCCCGGCGGCGCGTCGCCGAGGAGCGCGGCGCCGTCGAGGACCACCCGCGCCGCTCCCGTCGTGCCGAGCAGCGGCGGCGCCGCCTCGTGCAGCTCCGCGCGCGCGATGCGCAGGACGTCGATCACGTCCGCGGCGAGCGCGAGCTCCGGCGCGCGCCGGCCGAGCACGATCGCCCAGCGCCGGGGCGCCGCGGCGGCGCCGCCGCCGAGGAGCGCGGGGGCGTCCACGAGCGGGCAGGGACGCCCGTCCACGGACATGACGCCGACGACGTCGGCGGCCGCCCCCGGCACTCGCGCCACCGCGCCGACGCGCTCGACGCGCAGCACCGCGCCGAGGGTCACGGCGTAGCGCTCGGGCCCTGCCTCGAACGCCACCACGTCGAGCCGCTCCCCTTCGGCCAGGGGAGGGGCAGGCGGCACCGCGAGGGCGCGGGCGCGCTCCGCGAGCACGCCGGCCGCGCGCCGCTCCTCGCCCTCCTCGGTTCGGTCCCGGGGCACGTGTCGACTCGCCTCCTCCCTCCACGTTCAACGTAGCGTCAGGGGAGCGGGGGGCCATCCCCCACGAGGCGCGACAGGTGGAACCGCGCCGCCTCGCGCAGCGCACCGGCGGTCATCCCATGCGACAGCGCCAGGGGCGTCCCGGGCGGCACCTGCGCCGCGAGCGCCGCCGCCGTCCGGAACGCACCGGCGGCGCCGCGGAGGTCGCCGCGGCGGAGGCGCAGGAGCGCGGTGAAGAAGTGGACGAACGGCTGCCCGCGGGCGAGGTACCGCGCGCGCCGGCACGCTTCCTCGGCGTCCTCGAGGCGGCCGAGCTCGGTCAGCACGACGGAGCGCTCGAAGTGCGCGTCCGGATCGAGCGGCCGCCGGCGGACGGCGTCGTCGACCGCGGCGAGCGCCTCCGGCAGGCGCGCGGCGTCGACGAGCAGGTGCGCGGCGGCGAGGTCGGGATCGGCGGGGAGCACCGCGGGTGGGAGGCCGGGCTCGGGCGGGGGCCGGCGAGGGCGCTCCGCGGCGGCCGTCCTCGCCGCGCGGGTCGGGGCCGTCCGGATCGCGCGGG
>NZ_JALCYX010000044.1:26014-36362 GCF_022690695.1 Anaeromyxobacter sp. SG17 | reverse complement strand
GGGCACGCCCGCGAGCTGCTCGTCTACGACGTGAGCCGCGCCGGCGCGCGCCTCGTCGGGCGGCGCGCGGTGGACCGGTACTGCGTCGGCGGGGAGGGGGAGGAGGACGCGCTCGCGACGATGCTGCGCGCGCTCGAGGGGTGCCGCGCGGTGCTCGTCGCCAAGGTCGGGCGCTGCCCCAGGGAGCAGCTCGCCGCCGCGGGCATCGAGCCGGTGACGGAGCAGGCGTTCCGCCCGATCGAGGCGGCGGCGCTCGCCTGGTTCGAGGGCTTCGCGGCGCGAGTCGCCGTCGGCGAGGTGGCCGCCCCGCCGGCGGTCGCGGCGGCGCCGCACGCGGAGGTCGCGTGAGCCCGCGCGAGAAGGAGGGGGCCCCCGGCGCGGCGCTGCCGGCGCTGCCGGGGCTGCCGGAGCTCGAGGGGCTCGAGTCGGCGGAGGACTTCTTCGCGGCGCTCGGCGTGCCGTTCGACTCGCGCGTGCTCGCGGTGAGCCGGCTCCACCTCATGAGACGCTTCGGGCTCGCGATGCAGGCCTTCCTCCTCGAGCGCCCCGCCGCGAGCGAGGGAGAGCGGCGGGCCGCCCTGCGCGCCGCGCTGCGGGAGGCGCACGCGCTCTTCGTCCGGTCGACGCCGCTCGAGTCCGGGGACTTCGGCGTGCTCCGCGGGGCGCGGCCCGTGAAGCTCGGAAGGCGTGAGTGAGGCCGCCGGACTAGAACCGCGGGGTGCCCGCCCCGCTTCCGGTCGACCTCCTCGCCGCCGCCGACTGGAGCGTGAGCGAGCGGAAGCGCTGGCTCGCCCTCGCGCAGCGCGGCGCCGACGGCCGCTGGCGCGCGGGAGGGGCGCGCCCGGTCGGTCGAGCCGAGACGCTCGTCGCGCGGCTCGCGCGCCGGGCCGGGACGCGGCGGCGCGCGCTCCTCGGCCTCGACCTCCCGATCGGCGTCCCCGCGGCGTACGCCGCGCGCGTCGGGGCGGACTCCTTCCTCGCGTGGGCGCCCGGCCTGGGCGCGCCGCCCTACGAGGCGTTCTTCACGCCCGCCGCGACCGCCGCCGAGATCACGCTTCACAGACCGTTCTATCCGGAGCGCGCCCGCCGCGCCGGCGTGGTCCGGCAGGCGGAGCTCTGCGCCGCGCTCGGGGTGCCGGGCTTCGACGCGCTCCGGCGTGCCTGCGACCGCGCCCGCCCGGGGCGGCGCGCGGCGGAGGCGCTCTTCTGGACCGTGGGAGGGAAGCAGGTCGGAAAGGCCGCGCTCGCAGGCTGGCGTGACGTCGTCCTGCCCGCGCTCCGCGACGCCCGCGCCGCGATCTGGCCGTTCCAGGGCGAGCTCGCGACGCTGCTGCGACCCGGCGCGGTGGTCCTCGCGGAGATCTACCCGGCCGACGCGTGGCGCCGCCTGGGCGCCGCGCCGGTCTCGAAGCGCGATCCGGCCTCACGGCTCGCCGCCTGCGCCGCGCTCGGGCGCTGGCTCCGGGCGGCGGGGGTCTTTGCCTCGCGCCGGCTGTCCACCCAGCTCGCGGAGGGGTTCGGTCGCCGACCGGACGGCGAGGACGCGTTCGACGCGGTGGTCGCGCTGCTCGGGATGCTCGACGTGGTGCTCGGCCGGACCGCGCTGTTCGAGCCCGAGCAGGAGGCGCGCGCGGTGGAGGGGTGGATCCTCGGGCTCGATCCGGGGTGAGCTCTCGAGCTCGGGCGGACGAGACGGGGCCCCGCTCAGTCCTTCAGGAGCCCCGCCGCGCGCGCTGCCTGCTCGATCGCCGCGTAGTTCCCGGGCGCCGTCGGGATGAACTTCTTCGTGCGCTGGAGGTCCAGGATCTTCCGGTGCTCGGGGTTCGCGTAGTCGAGCGCGAGGAAGGCGGCGCGGAGCTGCTCGACGACCTTCGGATCGAGGTCGCCGCGGACCGTCCAGCTGTAGTCGTGGAACTCGGGCGTGGTCCACAGCACGCGGACCTTGGTGGGATCGATCTTCTTCTCGTCGAGGAGGCGCTGCCAGATGGACTCGTTGAGCGCGCCCGCGTCCACCTTGCCGGCCTCGACCCACTTCGCGGTCACGTCGTGCGCGCCGGAGTAGGCGACCTTCGCGAAGTCCTTGTCCGGGTCGAGACCGTTCTGGAGCAGGAAGTAGCGAGGCATGAGGTGGCCGGAGGTGGAGCTCACCGAGCCGAACGCGAAGGTCGCGCCCTTCAGGTCCTGGAGCCTCTGCGCCTTCGAGGCGGCGGGGACGATGATCTTGGAGTGGAAGCGGGCGTCCTCCTCGCGCTGTACGAGCGGGATGGCGGTGCCGGTGCGGCGGCGGGCCTGGACGAACGTGAAGCCGCCGTACCAGACGAGGTCGAGCTTGCCGGCGGCGAGGCCCTCGACCGTGGCGGCGTAGTCCGTCACCGGGGTGAACTTCACCGGCCGGCCGACCGCCGCCTCGAGGTACTTCCCGAGCGGCTCGAACTTGCGCAGGAGCTCGGTGGGCGACTCGTCGGGGATGGCGGAGACGCGGAGCGGCTCCGCGCCCGCGGCGGAGAGCGGGAGGAGCGGAAGGACGAGGGCGAGCAGGCGGCCGAGACGGTGCAGGTGCATGGAAGGCTCCTGGCGCGCGGCGGACTGCCGCGCGCCGGACGAGGGTTCCGGGACGACGACGACGGGAAGGTCCTTCACCACGCGTCCACCACCGCCGGGACCGCCGGCTCGGGGCCTTCCTCGGCGCGCTCGGAAGGGCCTTCCACGAGCCGCCGCCGAAGCGCGCCGGAGAGCAGGTCGACCGCCGTGACGAGCAGCACGATCACGAGCAGCAGCGTGAGGGTGCGGTGGTGGTGGAACAGGCTCAGGGAGACGTGCAGGAGCCCGCCCAACCCGCCCGCGCCCACGACGCCGAGCACCGCGGAGGCGCGGATGTTCACCTCCCAGCGGTAGAGCGTGTAGGCGACGAGCTGCGGAAACGCCTGCGGCAGGACCGCGAGCGCCGAGGCCGCTGCGTCGCTCGCGCCCGCCTCCCGCAGGGCCGCGAACGGCGCGGTGGGGACCTCCTCGAGCGCCTCCGCGTAGAGGCGGCCGAGGACGCCCGCGGTGTGGACGCCGAGCGCGAGCGCCCCCGCGAACGGGCCGAGCCCGACCGCGAAGATGAGGACGAGCGCCCAGAGCAGCTCGGGCAGCGTCCGGCCCAGGTTCAGGATGCCGCGGGCCGTCCACGCGACGGCGGCGAGCGTCACGCCACGAGCGAACGCGGGGCGGCCGCCGCCCGCGAGCACGTGGAGCCGGAGGGCCGCCGGGTACGCGAGCAGGAGCCCGAAGAGCGCGCCGAGCGCCGTGCCGAGCACGCTCACCGCGAAGGTGACGACCGCGGCCGGCGCGAGCTGGCGCAGGAACGCGGGGTCGAGGTCGGGCGGCCACAGCGAGGCCGCGAAGCCGCCGACGCTCGCGAGGGCGGAGGGGGAGAGGACGTCGCGCCAGGACAGGTCGAGCACCCGCGCCGCTCCCCACGCGGCGAGCGCCCAGATCGCGAGGCCGAGCGCACGGGCGCGCAGGGCGCCGAGCCCGAGCGGGAACAGGCCACGGCTCCGGTGGATGCGGCGGCGCACGAGCTGGGAGAGGAGATCGACGCCGGCGACCAGCACGAACAGGGCGATCACCATCGCGGCGACCTCGTCGTACGCGAACATCTTGAGCGAGAGCTCGAGCTGCACGCCGAGGCCGCCCGCGCCCACGAGCCCGAGCACCGCCGAGGCGCGGAGCGCGCAGTCGAACCGGTAGAGCGTGTAGGAGGCGAGGAGCGGGACCGAGCCCGGGAGCACGCCGAACGCGAACGCGCCGAGGGGCGGCGCGCCCGCGGCGGAGAGCGCCGCGGCGGGCGCCCGCGGCGCCGACTCGAAGATCTCGGCCATCACCTTGCCGAGCACCCCCGCGTAGCCGACCCCGATCGCGAGCACCCCCGCGAGCGGCCCCATCCCGAACGCCCGGACGAACACGAGCGCCCAGACGAGCTCGGGCACCGAGCGCATGAGGTTCAGGAGGACGCGCGCCGCGAGCCACGCGGCGCGGCGGGGTGCGGCCGGCGGATCGCCCGGGGTGGCGAGGACGCGCGGCGAGACCGCGAGGAACGCGAGCGGCGCCGCGAGCGCGAGCGCGAGCGAGATGCCGAGGAGGGCGATGGCGACCGTCTCGGCGAGCGGGCGCGCGAGGGAGGAGAGAAACGCGGCCGAGTGGGCGGGCGGCCAGAAGCCGCGCGCGAAGTCCGCCATCGCCTGGCGCGCCCCGGGCGCGAGGAGCGCGCCGCAATCGCCGCCCGCGATGCGATAGGAGACGACGACGGCGGCCGCGAGCGCGAGCCCCGGCCAGGAGAGGAGCGCCGGGAGCGGCGGGCGCCGCGCCCTCACGCGCCGCCCTCCGCGCCGGGCCTCACGGCGGCCCGGGCGACCTCGACGAACCGCCGCGCCGCCGGCGACGGCGTCGCGTCGCGCCGCCACGCCACGAAGAGCCGCCTCGGGATGCGCACCCCGTCGATGCGGAGCGCGCGCAGGTGCCCGCGCTCGAGCTCCTCCCGGACGGCGAGCCGGGAGGTGAACGCCACGCCGACGCCCGAGAGGACCGCCGCCTTGAGCCCCACGAGCGTCCCCACCTCCAGCGCGACCGCCGCGGGATCGAGCGGCACGCCGAGGTTCGCGAGGTGGTCCTCCACGACGGCGCGCGTGCCGGAGCCGGCCTCGCGCTCGACGCGCGGCAGCCGGGCGGCGAGCGCGGGAGGGATCGGCTCGGCCGGGAGCCCCTCCTGCGCGGGCGAGGCCACGAGGACGATCTCGTCCTCGACCAGGTCCTCGAAGTGGAGCTCGGGGTGCGGTGAGCGGGCGCCGACGAAGCCGACCTCCACGTGGCGCGCCAGGAGGTCGGCGGTCACCTCCGCCGAGTCCTTCACCGCGAGGCTCACCCGCACGCCCGGGTACGCGCGCACGAACGCGCGGACCGCGCCGGGCAGCAGGAACTCGCCCGGCGTGTTGGACGCGCCGAGGGCGAGGACGCCGGCTGGCGCGGCCGGGCTCGGGGTGCGGGGCGCCGCCGGGGATGGGCTCACCGCCGCGCCCTTGCGGGAGGCATACAGGCGCGAGAGGTCGTCGAGCGTCAACGCCGCGACGGGCGCGTCGAACGCCACCGCCCCGTCGCGCAGCCCCACCACCCGGGTGACGATGGGGAGGAGCGGCTCGAGCCGGTGGGTGGAGACGACGAGCGTGCGCCCGGCGAACGCGCGCCCGAGCAGCGCGGCGATCTCCACCGCGCGCGCGGGGTCGACCGAGGCGACGGGCTCGTCCGCGATGACGATCTCGGGATCCTGATACAGCGCCCGCGCGATCGCCACCCGCTGCTGCTCGCCGCCGGAGAGCCGATCCACCCGCTCGTGGAGCCGCTCGGCGATGCCGACCTCCGCGAGCACCGCGCGGACGCGCTCCGCCTCGGCGCGCGAGACGAGCGCGGCGAGCGCGCGCGCGAGCGACATGCGCCCGAGCCGCCCCGCGACCACGTTCTGCATCACGCTCGCCTGGGGGACGAGGTGGAGCTGCTGGTGGACGGTGCCGATCCGCGCGCGGACGGCGCGGAGCGCGCGCGGCGCGAGCCCCGCCACGTCACGCCCGAAGAGCTCGACCGCGCCGCACGACGGCGCGAGGGAGGTGGCGAGCAGTCGCAGCAGGGTGGACTTGCCGGCGCCGCTCGGGCCGACGACGGCCACGCGCTCGCCCTCCCGGATCGCGAGCGACAGCGGGAGCAGCGCGTCGCGGCGGCCATAGCGCTTCCCGGCGCCGGTGAGGGCGAGGGCGGGCACCGGGACGGCGGAGGCGCGCACGGGCGCGCGAGCGGGCGCGGGCGCCTCGCTCATGGCGCGCTCGCGCGCCGGGCTCGCGGCGCGTCCGGTCCGGGGGCCGCGTCCCGCCGCGCGAGGGGGCGCACGGGAGCGGCGGCCACGCGGGCGGCGAGGGGGGAGCGCATGGGACCATGTCTTATCGGGCGCCCGCCGCCCGCCGCAACCACCGCGTCGGTCCTCACGGCTCCCGCGCAGGCCGCGGGTCCCACCACACCTCTCCCTTGCCGCGGATCGCCTCCGCCGCGCGCCTGCGCGTGTCCGCGCGCTCGTCCGCGCTCATGGGCCGGAACCCCTCCGCCGCCGCGAACGCGGCGTCCTGCTCGTTCGGGAACGACAGGCCGAGCAGCGCCACGTCCGGGTCGAGCGTCAGGGTGTAGCGCAGGCACTCCTCGACGGAGAGGCGCGGCAGGGCAGGGGCGGCCGTGTCGGCGCCGCCGGAGGAGACCTTCCCCCGCGGGCGCTGCGCGAGCGGGCGACCGTAGCCCTCGGTGTCGCCGACGAGCTTCCCGGCGCCGAAGGTCTTGAAGCAGACGGTGCCGACGCCGCGCGCCTTCGCGGCGGGCAGGATCTCGTCGACGTAGCGCGGGTGGCAGTACGGTCCCACCGGGAACATGACCACGTCGCACAGGCCGGAGGCGAGCGCGTCGGCGAGCACGTCCGGGTGGTGCGACGAGATCCCGCGGAACCGCGCGCGCCCGCGGGCGATCTCCTCCGCGAGCTCCGCCATCGCCCCGCCGGGCGCCTTCGCGCGCCGCCACGCCTCGGGCTCCGAGCAGGAGTGGAGCACGAGGAGGTCCACCGACGCGACGTCGAGCCTGCGCAGGCTCTCGTCCAGCTGCGGCGCGACGGGACGGTCGAGGTGGTCGATCTTGTCGACGAGGAGGACGCCCGCGCGTCGGCCGCGGAGCGCCTCGCCGACGATCTCCTCCGAGTAGCCGTCCTCGTACATGGGCGCGGTGTCGACGACGTTCAACCCCGCGTCGAGCGCGCGCCGCAGCGTCTCGACGCAGCGCTCCTTCGGGACGGAGCGATCGGCGAGATCACCTGCTCCGAGGGCCGTGGCGACGAAGCCGGTGCGGCCGAGCGCGCGCCGGGGCGTGAAGCGGTGGGCCATGCGCTCGTCGCCGACTACTTGCGCTTGCGGAGGACCTCTATCCGGACGACCTGCAGCTCGTCGCCGGCCCGGTCGAGCGACGCCCGTACCTCCTCGCCGCGCTTCAGGTCCGAGAACTTCCCCGCGGACCCGTCGATCGTGATCTTCGCCTCCTTCGCGACCTTCACCTGCGTCGTCGCGTCGCCGGCGTCGAGCACGATCTCGCGCTGCGCCTCGTCCACGTGCGCGATTCGCCCGCGCACCTCCTGCTGCTGCCGCGGGGCGGCGCTCGCGGCGCCCGGCGTGCTGCCCTGCGCGGCGGCGGTCCGGGTCCAGCCGGCGGCGCCGAGCACCAGGGCGACGGCGACGAAGAGTCTCGCGTGCATGGGGTCTCCCTCCGAGAGGCTCACGATGCGCGCGCCGCGGAGGGCGCGCACGCCGGGGGGGAGGCGACGGGGCGGGCGCCCGCGCGTCGCCTCACCGCAGCATGCCGAAGAGCATCACCGCGAAGAAGACGGGCACGAGGAGCGCGACGACGCCGCCCACGACGAGCGCGGTGATGACGGCCGCGCGCGCCGGGCCGCTCGTGGGGAGCTGTCCCGGAGGCGAGCGCTGGTCGGGCTTCACGCCGCCATCCTAGCCGATCCCGGCGCAGGCGGCGGCCGGTCCTCGTGTCCCACGGCTGCTCGCTTGTGCGCCGGCGAGCCGAGCGCTCAGAATGTACGCGCTCCAGGGGGGGTGCCGTGTCCAAGTTGCTCGCGAGCCTGCGCGTTCGCCTGCTGTTCCTCGTGCTCGTCGCCGTCGTCCCCGCGCTCGGGATCCTGACCTACGCCGCGCGCGAGCATCGTCGGCTGCTGGAAACCGGAGTCGAGCAGGAGTCGCACGCGATCGCGCGGCTCATCGCCGAGCGAAACGGCCGCGTGATCGAGCGTGCGCGCGGGGTGCTCATGGGCATCTCGCGGCTGCCGAGCGTGCGCGCGGCCGACGCCGAGGCGTGCTCGCGCGACCTCGCGCCGCTGGTCGCCGACGCGATCGACCTCGGTAACCTCGGCGTGGTCGCGCTCGACGGCGAGTACTTCTGCCGGGGCGGCGGCGGCCGGCGCGTGAACCTGCTCGACCGCGACAACGTCCGCGTGCCGCTCGAGACCGGCGAGTTCTCGGTGGGCGCGTACCGCGTCTCCCGCTCGCGTGGCGTGCCGAGCGTCGGGCTCGGGCTCCCGGTGCGCAGCGACGAGGGGCGGGTCACCGCGATCGCGATCGCGATGCTCGACGTGGCCACGCTCCAGCGCGATCTCGACGACATGGACCTCCCCGAGGGCGGGGCGGCGGTGGTGCTCGATCGCGACGGGACCATCCTCGCGCTGCGCCCGTACGACGTGAGGCAGGTGGGGACGAGGCTGCCCCCCGCGCTCCACGCGGGAGCGATGGAGGACCGCGCGCGCCGCGCGGTCGGGCCCGACGGCGTGGAGCGGATCTACGGCTTCCACGACGTGTGGGCGGGGTCGGGGCCGGCGGTGCTGCACGCCGCGGCCGGCGTCCCCATCGCCGCGGCGTACGCGCCGGTGAACCGCATCCTCCGGCGCACCTTCCTCGCCTTCGGCGGGATCGCGCTGCTCGCGCTCGCCGCCGCGGGGATCGCCGGCGAGCGGCTCCTCGTCCGCAAGCTGCGGGCCCTCCTGGCAGCGGCCCGCCGGATCGCGGCCGGCGACTACTCGGCGCGGGTGGGCCTGGAGCCCGGGCGCGAGGAGCTCGGCCAGCTCATCGGCGCGTTCGACGAGATGGCCCACTCGCTCGAGTCGCTCTCGCGGCAGAACCGGCTCATCCTGGACTCCGTCGACGAGGGGATCCTGGGGGTCGACCGCGAGGGGCGCATCGTCTTCGCGAACCCCGCCGCGGCGCGCGCGCTCGGGCGGAGCGTCGAGGAGCTCCTCGGCCAGGACGGACACGCGGTCGTCCACCCGACCCGGCCGGACGGCTCGCCGATCCCCGCCGCCGAGTGCCGCGTCCTGGCGGCGATGCGCGACGGGAGGGTCCGGCACGGGGTGGACGAGGCCTTCCGGCGCCGCGACGGGAGCGCCTTCCCCGCGGAGTTCGTCGCCTCCCCGCTCGTGCACGGCGGCGCCATCGTCGGGCTCGTGCTCGCCTTCCGCGACGTGGGGGAGCGGCGCAGGCTCGAGGAGCAGCTCCGCCACTCCCAGAAGATGGAGGCGGTCGGGCAGCTCGCGGGCGGCGTCGCCCACGACTTCAACAACCTCCTCACCGCCATCGTCTCGTTCGCGCGGCTCGTCCAGGAGGCGCTCCCGCCGGGCCACGAGAGCCAGCCCGACGTGCGCGAGATCCTCGTCGCCGCGGATCGCGCGGGGACGCTCACCCGGCAGCTGCTCGCCTTCAGCCGCCGCCAGCGGCTCGCCCCGCGCGTCGTGGACCTCGCGGGGGTCGTGCGCGGGATGGAGCCCATGCTGCGACGGATCCTCGGCGAGACCGTGGCGCTCGAGGTGGACGTCCGCGCGCCGGGGACGGTGGTCGCCGATCCCGGCCAGCTCGAGCTCGCGGTGCTGAACCTCGCGGTGAACGCGCGCGACGCGATGCCGGACGGCGGTCGGGTCGTCGTCGAGGTGGACGAGCGCGCCGCGCCCGAGCCGAGCGCCGACGACGGGGCGCTCCTTCCCGGGCCCGTCGCGCTGCTCTCGGTGCGGGACGGCGGCGTGGGCATGGACGACGCGACGCGGGCGCGCGTGTTCGAGCCGTTCTTCACGACGAAGCCGCTCGGGAAGGGGACCGGCCTCGGCCTCTCGACCGTGTACGGGATCGTCTCGCAGAGCGGCGGCGCCATCCGCGTCCGCTCGGCGCCCGGCCAGGGCTCCGAGTTCCGCATCCTCCTGCCGCTGCACGCGGAGGAGGCGGCGCCCGAGCGCGAGCCGCGCCCGGGGCGCGCGGCGGGGGGCCCCGAGACCCTCCTGCTCGTCGAGGACGACCCGGCGATCCGGGCGGTCGCGCGGCGCGCGCTCGACGGGGCCGGCTACCGGGTCGTCGACGCGGCCTCCGCCGAGGCGGCGCTCACCGCCGCCGACGCGTTCCAGGGAGCGATCCACCTGCTCGTGTCCGACGTGATCCTCCCGGGCCGCAACGGCTGGGACCTGGCGCGCGCGCTCGAGGAGCGCCGCCCCGGGGTGCGCGTGCTGTTCGTGTCCGGGTATGCCCGCCACGCCTCCGGCGTCGCGCTCGTGCCCGCCGACGCTCCCTTCCTCGCGAAGCCGTTCGCGCCGGACGACCTGCTCCGCGCCGTGCGGAGCGCGCTCGACGCCCCGGAGCGGCCCGCGGCCGCGGCCGGGATTAGCTAACGGCTATCCTGATTCGCGACCCGGCGAGCGAAGCGAGCCCGCCGGGGCGCCGCCGCGGAAGGGGGGGCGCCGCGCGCGGGCGCG
>NZ_JALCYX010000044.1:0-26004 GCF_022690695.1 Anaeromyxobacter sp. SG17 | reverse complement strand
TCCCCCTGTTTTCCGCGCCCCCCCCCCCCCGCCCCCCCCCCCCCCCCGCCGGGGCGACGCCGCGGAAGCGGCGAAGCCGCTCGCGGCGGCGCACGGGACCCGGCTGTAGGGGTGGGGCATCGATCGGAACGCGCGCACGAGCGCGCGGAGCTTCGCTCGGCGGGGCGGGGGCGCAGCCGGCGCAGCCCCCGTTAGAAATGAGCCGTGGGGTACCGCTCTGCGGGCGCGACGAGCGCGGCCATCCGGAGCGCGTACTCCGGGCCGCGCGCCGCGTCCTCGTGCTTGAAGAACACGAACGCCTCGTCCCAGCGCTGCGCGAGCACCCGCTCCGCCCAGCCCGCGAGCTCGGCGTCGCCGTAGGTGGTGCGGCGCAGGCGCAGGTAGCCGAAGGACGCGGTCGCCTCGAGCGGCGTGGTCGCGTCGTCCGTGTCGGCGATGCACAGCGCCGCGCCCGCGTCGGCGAGCGTCCGGCGGACGTCCTCCGCCTGCCAGCTCTCGTGGCGGAACTCGAACGCGATGCGCGCGCCTGGCGGGACGAGCTCGAGGAGGTCGCGCAGACGCGCCACGTCCCGCTCGAACGTGGGAGGGAGCTGGAACAGGACCGGGCCGAGCGAAGGACCGAGCTCCACCGCGGCGCGGAAGAAGCGCGACACCTCCTCGCCGACGCCCTCGATCCGCTTGTGGTGCGTGATGAGCCGCGAGGCCTTGAGCGCGAACGTGAACCCGGCGGGGACCTGGGCGCGCCAGAGAGCGAGGGTGGACGCGACAGGCATCCGGTAGAACGTGGCGTTCACCTCGACGGTCTCGAGCCGGGTGGCGTAATGGCCGAGGAACCCGCGCGCCGGGAGCGCGGGAGCGTAGAAGCGCCCCTTCCAGGCGGGGTAGCTCCACCCGCTCGTTCCGGTGCGCACGCGCATCGCTCTCCGATACGCTGGGATGAGCGCCCCCGCCGCCCCTCGCGACGGGACGGCTCCCTCGGAGCAGCGTCCTGGCGAGCAGGCGCCCGATCGCCGCGGGGGGCGGGTGGCGGCTGGACCCTCGGTAGGTCCCCCCCGAAACGCTCGACACCGGGCCGGAGCCGGTGCAGCTTTCTTCGGATCTCCGCCTTCCAGCGGTTCGGGGGCTCGCGCCGGACGGCGCCGGCCCGCGGTCGCGTCACCACTCCCCGGAGCAACACACGTGCAGGGTCCCGACCTCTCGCCCATCCAGCGTCTCGTCCTCGCCTTCTATGCCTTCTTCGCCATCCTCTTCCAGGCCGACGTGGCGGCCGCGTTCTACCGCGTGCGCGAGGCGCGCCGAGCCGGCGCGCCGCTGCCCGAGCCGACTCCGGGGACGCCGCCGCGGGTGACGGAGGTGCCGAGCGCGCCGCCCGCGCCCGCCGCGCCCGCGGGCGCACCGCCGCAGGCGAAGGCGACGGCCCCGGCGCCGGCGGCGAGGCCCGTCGAGCTGCCGAAGACCGTCGAGCCGCCCAGGCCGGCCGAACCGCCGAAGGGCGTCGAGGCGCCGAAGCCCGTCGCAACGGCGAAGCCCGTCGAGGCCCCGAGGCCGGCGGAGGGCGCGAAGGTGGCGCCCGAGGCGGCGAAGCCGGCCGCCCCCGCGGTGGTGAAGGCCCCCGAGCCGGTCCGCGCGGTCGCCGCGCCCGTTGCGCCCGCTGCGCCCGCTGCGCCCGATCCTCGCGGTGCGCTCCAGCTCCTCGCGGTGCTCCAGCGAGAGGGCCGCCTCGTGGACTTCATCGAGGAGGATCTCTCCGGCTTCCCCGACGCCTCGATCGGCGCCGCGGCGCGCACCGTTCACGCCGGGTGCAAGCGGGCCATCGAGGAGTACTTCCGCCTCGAGCCCGTGTTCCGGGAGCCCGAGGGCGCGCGCGTCACCGTCGCTGCCGGGTTCGATCCCGCCGCGATCCGGTTGACGGGCAACGTCGTGGGCGCCGCGCCGTTCCAGGGCGCGCTCCGCCACCACGGCTGGCGCGCCCGCGAGGTGCGGCTGCCGCTCGCGAAGGACGGGGGCGATCCGACGCTGGTCGCCCCCGCCGAGGTCGAGCTGTGACCCTCGCGGTCGGCATCGACCTCGGCACGACCCACACCGCGCTCGCGCACCGGCCGCTCGACGGCGACGGCCCCGTCGAGGTGTTCGAGATCCCTCAGCTCGTCCGGCCGGGCGACGTGCGCCCCCGCGCGCTCCTCCCCTCGTTCCTGTACCTCCCCCACGCAGAGGAGCTGCCCGAGGGCGCGACGCGCCTGCCGTGGACGCCCGAGCCTCCGGCGTTCGCGGTGGGCGAGCTCGCGCGGAGCCTCGGGGCGCAGACGCCCATCCGGCTCGTGTCGTCCGCGAAGAGCTGGCTGTCCCACGCGGGCGTCGACCGGCGCTCCGCGACGCTCCCGGCGGGCGCGCCGCCGGAGGTGCCGCGCGTGTCCCCGCTCGACGCGTCGGCGCGCTACCTCGCCCACCTGCGCGACGCGTGGGATCACGCGGTCGCGCAGGGCGATCCGGCGCGGGCGCTCGCCGCGCAGCGGGTGACGCTCACGGTGCCGGCCTCGTTCGACGCCGTGGCGCGCGAGCTGACCGTCGAGGCGGCGCGCCAGGCGGGGCTGCCGGACGTGGTGCTCCTCGAGGAGCCGCAGGCCGCCCTCTACGCGTGGGTCGAGGCGATGGGCGACCGCTGGCGCGAGGCGGTGCACCCGGGCGACCTCGTCCTCGTGGTGGACCTCGGCGGCGGCACGACCGACTTCAGCCTCATCGCCGTGGTCGATCGCGGCGGGGACCTCGGGCTCGAGCGCGTGGCGGTCGGCGACCACATCCTGCTCGGCGGCGACAACATGGACCTCGCCCTCGCGCACGCGCTCTCGGAGAAGCTCGCGCGCGAGGGCCGCAAGCTCGACCGCTGGCAGCTCGTCGCGCTCACGCACGGCGCCCGCCAGGCGAAGGAGGCGCTCTTCGGCGACGAGAGCCTCGCGGCGGCGCCGGTCGCCGTGCCGGGCCGCGGCTCCTCGCTCGTGGGGGGCGCGCTCCGGACCGAGCTCACGCGCGCGGAGCTCGTCGACGTCCTCGTGGACGGGTTCTTCCCGCGGGTGGACGTCTCGGCTGCCCCCGTCGCGGCGCGGCGCGTGGGGCTCACCACCCTCGGGCTCCCCTACGCCGCCGATCCGGCGGTGACCCGGCACCTCGCGGCGTTCCTGACGCGCCACCGCGCCGGCCTCGCGGGCGCGAGCGCCCCGGTGCCGCTCGCCGGCGAGGCGTTCCTGCACCCCACCGCGATCCTCTTCAACGGCGGCGTGATGAAGGCGGAGCCGCTCGTCGGGCGCCTCCTCGAGGTCGTCGGCGGGTGGCTCGCCGGTGAGCGCGCGCCGCCGCCGCGGGTGCTGCCGGCGGCGGATCCCGATCTCGCGGTGGCGAAGGGCGCGGCGACCTACGGCCGCGTGCGCGCCGGCCACGGCATCCGCATCCGCGGCGGCACCGCCCGGGCGTACTACGTCGGCGTCGAGGCGGCGACGCCCGCGGTGCCGGGGCACGCGCCTCCCATCCGCGCGGTGTGCCTCGCGCCGATGGGCATGGAGGAAGGGACGACCGCCGATCTGCCGGGCGAGGAGATGGGCCTCGTCGTGGGCGAGCCGGTGCAGTTCCGGCTCTTCGGCTCCTCGAGCCGCCGCGACGACCGGCCGGGCGACGCGGTCGAGGACGAGACGGAGCTGGAGGAGGGGACGCCGGTCGAGACGACGCTGCCGCCCGACGGGCGCGCGGCGGGGGAGGTCGTCCCGGTCCGGCTCCGCGCCCACGTGACCGAGATCGGCACCCTCGAGCTCGAGTGCGTGGACCGCGGCGGCAAGGCCTGGCGCCTCGAGTGGAACCTGCGCAAGGCGCCGGAGGGCGCGAGCGTGGCGGAGGCGGGCGCGCCGGCGTGAGGCGATGGCGGAGGCGCGCTACCTCGTCGGCGTCGACCTCGGCACGGTGAACTCCGCGCTCGCCGCGGTGGATCTCGCGCGGGAGGGCGACCTCGCGGACGCGGTCGAGCCGTTCGCGATCCCGCAGCTCGTCGCGCCCGGCGAGGTCCGGGAGCGCCGCCTCTTGCCTTCGTGCGCCTACCTGCCGGGCCCGGAGCTCGCGCCGGAGGCGACGCGGCTCCCGTGGGGCGAGCGTCCGGTGGTGGTGGGCGAGCTCGCGCGCGAGCAGGGCGCGCGGGTGCCGGGCCGGCTCGTCACCTCCGCGAAGAGCTGGCTCGCGAACCCGCGCGCCGATCGGACCGCGCCCATCCTCCCCTGGGGAGCGCCCGAGGGCGTGCCGCGCCTCTCCCCGGTGCAGGCGTCGGCGCTCTACCTCGGCCACCTGCGCGACGCGTGGGATCACGGCCACCCGGGCGCGCCGCTCGCCGCGCAGGAGCTGGTCCTCGCCGTCCCGGCCTCCTTCGACGAGGTCGCGCGCGAGCTCACCCTCTCCGCCGCGCGCGCGGCCGGGTTGCCGCGCGTCGTGCTCGTCGAGGAGCCGTCGGCGGCGTTCCACGACTGGGCGAGCCGCCACCGCGCCGCCCTGGCGGCCGCGGGCGCGGGCGAGCTCGCCGGCGAGGTGCGCCCCATCGCCCGCGGCGGGATCGTCCTCGTGGTGGACGTCGGCGGCGGCACGACCGACCTCACGCTCGTACGCGCGGAGCTCCAGGGCGGGCGCCCGGTCTTCACCCGGCTGGCGGTGGGAGATCACCTCCTGCTCGGCGGCGACAACGTGGACCTCGCGCTCGCGCGCGCCGTGGAGGCGCGCCTCGGCGAGCGGCTCGACGCGAGCCGGTTCGCCTCTCTCGTGCACGCCTGCCGCCTCGCGAAGGAGCGGCTCATGACGGAGGGCGGCCCGGAGGCGCTCCCGATCGCGGTGGTGGGCCGCGGCAGCCGGCTCGTCGCGAGCGCCGTGTCCGCGGAGGTCACGCGCGAGGAGGTGCGGCGCGTCTTCCTCGACGGGTTCCTGCCTCGGACGGGCGCGGAGGAGCGGCCTCGCCGGGCGCCGCGCACCGCCGGCCTCGCCGAGCTGGGGCTGCCCTACGAGCCGGAGCCGGCCATCCCCCGGCACGTCGCCGCCTTCCTCGCCGCGCACGCCGCGGAGGCGGGCGCGAAGGGGGGGCTCGCGCGCCCCGACGCGATCCTCGTGAACGGCGGGGTCTTCACGCCGCGCGAGGCGCGCGATCGCCTCGCCGCGATCGTCTCCTCCTGGTTCCCGGGCGCGCCGCCGGTGACGGTGCTCGCGAGCCCCGCGCTCGACCTCGCGGTGGCCCGCGGCGCCGCCTACGCCGCCCTCGTCCGGCGCGGAATCGGCCTGCGCATCGGCGGCGGCAGCCCGCGGGCGTTCTACGTGGGGATCGCCGCGCCGGAGGGCGAGCGCGCGCTGTGCGTCGTGCCGCGCCACCTGGAGGAGGGGTCGCGGGTCGCGGTCCCGCGGCCGTTCGCGCTCGCGCTGGGGCGTCCGGTGCGCTTCCCGCTCTTCGCCTCCGCCCGCGCGCGGCTCGAGCGCCCGGGCGACGTGGTCGAGGTCTCGGACGACCTCGTCCCGCTGCCGCCGGTCGAGACGGTGCTCCGCGCCGAGGGGTCGGCGGCGGGCGAGGTGCCGGTGAGGCTCGAGGCGGCGCTGACCGAGATCGGCACGCTCGAGCTGTGGTGCGCGGCGACCGACCGCGACGCGCGCTGGAAGCTCGAGTTCTCGCTGCGGGCGCTCCGCCAGGCCGAGGACGAGCGGGAGGGCGGCGCGGGCCAGGCGAGGAGCGAGGTGGGGCAGGCGCCTCGCAAGCTGGAGGAAGCGCGCGCCCAGGTCGAGCTCTTCTACGGGAAGCGGGCGGCCGTCGAGAAGAAGGAGGTGAAGGGGCTGCCGCGCGCGCTCGAGAAGCTGCTCGGGCCGCGCGAGGCCTGGTCCACGCCGCTCGTCCGCGAGCTCTGGGCGGCGCTGCACGCGGGCCGGGCGCGGCGGCGGAGGAGCGCCGACCACGAGCGGGTCTGGCTGCAGCTCACCGGCTATTGCCTGCGCCCGGGCTTCGGCGCACCGCTCGATCCCTGGCGCGCCGGCGAGACCTGGAGCGTCTGGGCCGAGGGCCTGCAGTACCAGGCCGACCCGCGGGCCTGGGCAGCGTGGTGGGTCATGTGGCGGCGCATCGCGGGGGGCCTCGACGCCGTCGCCCAGGAGCGGCTCTTCGACGCGGTCGCGCCGTTCGTCCGGCCGCGCGACCCGCGCAAGCCGCCGCCGAAGGTGCCGGGCGTGAAGCCGGAGGCGGTGGACGAGATGATCCGGCTCCTGGGCGCGCTCGAGCGGGTGGAGCCTCGCCGAAAGGTCGAGGCAGGGGAGTGGCTCCTCGCGCGCGTCGAGGCGGAGGGGCCGGCGCCGCACCTCCTCTGGTCCGTCGGGCGGCTCGGCGCGCGCGTGCCGTTCCACGCGAGCGCGCACCTCGCGGTGCCCGCCGAAACCGCCGCCGCATGGACCGCCCGGCTCCTCGCGCTCCCGGTCCCGCGCCGCGAGCTCGTGTTCCCGCTCGCGCAGCTCGCCCGACGCAGCGGCGATCGCGTGCGCGACGTGCCCGAGGAGCTCCGCGCCCGCGTGCTCGCGGCCCTCGCCGAAGGCGGCGCGCCGGCGGAGACGTCGCGCGCGGTCCGCGAGGTCGCGGAGGCCACCGAGGAGGAGGAGCAGCGGATCTTCGGCGAGAGCCTCCCGGCGGGGCTGCGGCTCGTCGAAGCCGGCGCCTCCGAGGAGCAGGCGCCGGGCGTGACGTAGGGGGCGGGCGTCGCCCGGTCGGGCTCGCGGTCGCGAGTATTCCCGGAGGCGCGCGTCCGATCGGGTTCACGCAGAGCGCATCGGCCCCGCGCGGGGGGATTGAGTCCGCTGCCGTCTCCCATGTCACACTGCCCGGACGCTGCTTCGCGGCAGCGCCTCGGTGAGTCGCCAGGACTCGCGCGCAAACCCTCACAGGAGAGAACACGTGAACGGACACAAGCTCTGCGGTGCAGTCGTCGCCGCGGTCCTCGCAGCAGCCGGTCCGGGCCTGGCGTCGGCGGCCCAGGCGGAGGGCCGCTACATCGTCGCCTTCAGACCGGGCAGCGCGGCCGGAGCGAACGCGGCGCTGCGCGCGGCGGGGGCGCGGGTCGTGCTGTCACTCGGGCCCCAGAACGCGGCCGCCGCGGTGATCCCCGATCGCGCCGTGGACGCGCTCAGCCGGAACCCGAACATCGAGTACATCGAGGTGGACGCGACCCGCGAGCCGTACGCGCTCTGGAACGACGTCGCGACGGGGAACGAGACCCTGCCGTACGGGATCCAGATGGTGCAGGCGAACCTCGTCACCTCGACGAGCGCCGCGAGCCGCAAGGTCTGCATCATCGACTCGGGCTACTCCTGGCAGCACGAGGATCTGAAGGATCCGACGACGGGCGAGGTGACCGCGAACACGACCGACACGGGCTCGGGGAGCTGGGACAAGGACAGTTGCGGCCACGGCTCGCACGTCGCCGGGACGATCTCCGCCATCGCCGGAAACGTGGGCGTCGTGGGCGCGAACCCGGGCGTCCTGCTCCACATCGTGAAGGTGTTCGGTGACGACGCGCTCGTCGACGGGGGCAACTGCGGCTGGACCTACTCCTCGACGCTCGTCGACGCGCTCAACAAGTGCGTGGCCGCCGGCGCCAACGTGGTCAGCATGAGCCTCGGCGGCGGCGCCCGCAGCCGCACCGAGGACCGCGCGTTCGCGAACGCCTACAAGCAGGGCGTGCTCAGCATCGCGGCGGCGGGGAACGCCGGGAACAAGACGACGTCCTACCCGGCCGGCTACGACTCCGTGATGTCGGTCGCGGCGGTGGACGCGAACGAGACGCACGCCAGCTTCTCCCAGACGAATCGCGACGTGGAGATCGCCGCGCCCGGCGTGGCGGTCCTCTCCACGGTCCCGTGGTACGACCGGAACTCGCTCGCGGCCGACGGCGTCGCCTGGTTCGGGGGGCGCATCGAGGGCGCCGCCCGCACGACGGGCGTCTCGGGCAACGTGGTGGACGGCGGCCAGTGCACGGCGCCCGGCGGATGGGCGGGCCGGGTCGTGCTGTGCCAGCGGGGCACCAACTCCTTCGCCGACAAGGTGAGCAACGTCCTGGCCGGCGGCGGCGTCGCGGCCGCCATCTACAACAACGTCACGAGCGACGCGACCTGCGGCGTCTTCAGCGGCACGCTCGGCACGGGCGTCACGTCCAGCCTCCCGGCGATCACTTTGAGCTGCCAGGACGGCGCCGCCGCCCTGGGGCACGCCGGCTCGAGCGGGCTCGTCGTGAGCAGCTTCGAGGCGCCCTCGAGCGGCTACGAGGCCTGGGACGGCACGTCAATGGCCACTCCGCACGTCTCTGCGGTGGCCGCGCTCGTCTGGAGCTGCAACCCGGCGTGGACGGCGGCGCAGATCCGCAACGCGCTCGACGCGACCGCGAAGGACGTCGGCGCCGCCGGACGCGACACGAGCTACGGCTACGGCATCGTCCAGGCGAAGGACGCGCTCGTGAGCCTGGGGCTCGGGAGCTGTCAGGTGAAATAGCCTCGCCTCGGGAGGCGAGATGGGATCGAAGGGGCCACGCGCGCTGCCGCGTGGCCCCTTCTTCGTCCGGGCCGGATCCTCGGGCGACGAGCGCCGGGGGCGTTCCCGAACCTCTCGGAGGCACGTGACTCGCGCCCCCCGGCCCTCGGGAGGCCCGCCGGCGACGCACCCCGCGCGCGCGGCCCTCCCGTGGCGGGGCTTCGCGATGGCAGGCGGCCGGGCACGGCCCGCCTTAGCTTTCCAGCAAGGCGCGCTCCGTCGCGCCGCCTCGCCGCCGGATGCCCCGCCTCCTCATCGTCTCCAATCGCCTGCCCGTGACCGTCAAGGCCGAGGACGGCGCGGTGTCCGTCGCGCCCAGCACGGGCGGGCTCGCCACCGGCATGAGCGGCCCGCACGAGCGGCTCGGCGGGCTCTGGATCGGGTGGCCCGGGGACCTGACGGGGCTCTCGGCAGACGGGCGCGCGGAGGTGGAGCGGCGGCTCGCCGAGCTCCGCCTCGCCCCCGTGGCGCTCTCCCCCGAGGAGGTCGCGCGCTACTACGAGGGCTACTCGAACGGCGTCCTCTGGCCGCTCTTCCACTACTCGGTCGCGCGCCTCCCGCAGGAGGTGCGCGACTTCGACGTCTACGAGGCGGTGAACGCGCGGTTCGCCGACGCCGTCGCCGCGCACCACCGGCCGGGCGATCTGGTCTGGATCCACGACTACCAGCTCATGCTCGTGCCGCGCCTCCTGCGCGAGCGGATCCCGGACGCGCGGATCGGCTTCTTCCTCCACATCCCGTTCCCGTCCTCGGAGATCTTCCGCGTGCTGCCGCAGCGCGAGCGGATCCTCGAGGGGCTGCTCGGCGCGGACCTCGTCGGCTTCCACACCGCCACGTACCTGCGCCACTTCGCGTCGTCGGTGCTGCGCCTGCTCGGCGCGGCGACCGAGGTGGACCGGATCCCCTGGGGCGAGCGCGAGGTGCGGCTCGGGGTCTTCCCGATGGGCATCGACGCGGCGCAGCTGGCGGAGCTCGCGGAGACCCCGGAGGTGCGGGCCGTCGCGCACGCGCACCGGGTGCCCGGCGAGCAGCTCCTCGTCGGCGTGGACCGGCTCGACTACTCGAAGGGCATCCCGCGCCGGCTGCTCGCGTTCGAGGCGATGCTGCGCGCGCACCCCGAGCTGCGCGAGCGCGTCCGGCTCGTGCAGGTCGCCGTCCCCTCGCGCGAGAACGTCGAGGCCTACCGCGAGTACCGCGACGAGGTGGACGCGCTCGTCGGGCGCATCCACGGCGAGTTCGCCACGCCCGCCTGGTCCCCCATCCACTACCTGTACCGGGGGCTCTCCCAGGCCGAGATCGTCGCCCTCTACCGGGCGGCGGACGCGGTGCTCGTGACCCCGCTGCGCGACGGGATGAACCTGGTCGCGAAGGAGTTCGTCGCCTCGCGGCCCGACGGCGACGGCGTCCTCGTCCTCTCGGAGCTCGCCGGCGCCGCCGCCGAGCTCGCGGAGGCGCTCCTCGTGAACCCCTACGACGTCCAGCAGACGGCGGCCGCCTTCCACCGCGCGCTGACGCTGCCCGAGGAGGAGCGCAGGACGCGCATGGCTGCCCTGCGCCAGCGGGTGTTCGGCTACGACGTCCACGCCTGGACTCGCGCGTTCCTGGCGCGCCTGGAGCGGGTCGGCACGCCGGGCGAGGCGCTCGCGCTCTCGCCGCCGCAGGCGGTCCGGTCGCTCGTGGAGCGCGCCCGGGCGGCGCCGCGGCTGGCGCTGCTCCTCGACTACGACGGCACGCTCGTCCCGTTCGCGCCGACGCCGGAGCTCGCCGCGCCGGACGGCGCGCTGCTCGATCTGCTCCGCCGCCTGGCGGCGCGGCCGCGGACCCAGGTGGACGTCGTGAGCGGCCGCACGCGCGGCACGCTCCAGCGCTGGCTCGGCGCGCTCCCGGTGGGTCTCCACGCCGAGCACGGGTTCTGGTCGCGCGCACCCGGCGGCGAGTGGCAGGGCGCCGAGGTGCCGGCCGTCGCCTGGCGCGAGCCCGTGCTCGCCGTCCTGCGGGAGTTCGCGGAGCGGACGCCCGGCTCCGTGGTCGAGGAGAAGACCGTCGGGGTCGCGTGGCACTACCGCACCGCCGATCCCGAGTACGCCGCCGCCCAGGCGAAGGAGCTCACGCTGGACCTCCGGACGCTCCTCGCGAACGTGCCGGTCGAGATCCTCCCCGGAGACAAGGTCATCGAGGTGCGGCCCCAGGGGATCCACAAGGGCCGCGCGGTCACCGCCGCGATCGGGCGCGCCGGCCCGGAGGCGCTCGTGGTCGCGCTGGGGGACGACCGGACCGACGAGGATCTCTTCGCGGCGCTGCCGCCGGGGAGCGCGGCCGTCCACGTGGGCCCCGGGCCCAGCCGGGCGCCGCTCAGGATCGCCGACTTCCGGGCGGCGCGGGCGCTGCTCGCGGACATCGCCGACGCGCGCTGACTCGCGGGTATGATGCTGCGGCATGCTCCGCATCAGCTGGCCGCTCGCCTTGCTCGTCGCCGCCGTCATCGCGATGGTCGCGCGGAAGCCGCGGCTGTTCGTGCCGGTCGCGGTCGTGTTCCTCGTCTGGTTCCTCGTCGAGTCCGCGGCGAGCCGGCGCGGACGCTCTCGCCGGCGCTGACGGCTCGCCCGGGGATGCCGGCCACAACCTCCCGGGCCGGCCTGCGCCTCGTCGAGGGGTGCGTCCGGGCGCACGCCGGCAAGCGCGGCGGCCGGGCGATCCGCGTCCAGGGTGCGGGGCGCCGGCCCGGGCCGAGCGCGACCCCGGCGGGCGCGGATGACCAGATTTCCGGTGCGTCGAGGGGGGGTGCGCCGTGCGTCTGCCGGGAAAGGGAATGAGCTGGAAGGAGTTCGGGAAGGGTCTCGCGGCCGAGCTGTCGAAGGACCAGGTCACGGACATCGCCGCGACGGTCACGTACTACGGGGTGCTGTCGCTGTTTCCCTTCGTGCTGTTCCTCGTCGCGCTCGCGAGCCTCGTCATCCAGCCGTCGGACGCCGAGCGCATGGTGCAGGAGCTCGGGCGCGTGGCGCCCGGTCCGGTGACGCAGATCATCAGCGATCGGATCCGCGAGCTCGGCCAGCAGCAGAACGTCACCCTGCTCGGCTTCGGCGCCGTCGCCGCCGTCTGGGCCGCGTCGGGCGGCGTCACCGCGCTCATGCGCGCGCTGAACACCGCCTACGACGTGAAGGAGGGGCGGCCGTTCTGGAAGGTGCGCGGCCTCGCGATCCTCATGACGCTCGTGTCGGGCGCCCTCGCGCTCGTCGCCGCGCTGGTGGCGGTCGCAGCGGCGCCGCTCGCGGAGTGGCTCGGCGGGCCGATCGGCACCGCCATCACCTGGCTGCGCCTGCCGGTGGCGGGCCTCCTCATGATGCTGCTCTGGGCGCTGGCCTACTACGTGCTGCCCGACGTCGAGCAGAAGTTCCGGTTCATCACCCCGGGCTCGGTGTTCGGCGTGGTCGTGTGGGTGCTCGCCTCCTGGGGCTTCTCGAAGTACGTGACGAGCTTCGGCAGCTACGACAAGACGTACGGCCCGCTCGCCGGCGTCATCGTGCTCCTGCTCTGGATGTGGATCTCCGCGCTCGTGATGCTCGTCGGCGCGGAGGCGAACGCCCTCATCGAGCACCGCTCGCCGGAGGGCAAGCGGCAGGGCGCGAAGCGGAAGTCCGACACGGGCACGACGCCGGCCGCCGTCCTCCCGGGCAAGGAGCCCATCCCGACCGGCGCCGCCCCCGGGGCGGCCGCGGCGGCCGGGGTCGCGCCGACCGCCGAGGGCGCGCTCGCCCGGGGTGGGGTCACGGCGCCGGCCTACGCACGCGGGGGTCCGCCGCAGGATCGTCCGCGCCTGCGAGGAGTCCTGGCGATCGCCACCGGCTTCGCGGCCGGGGTGCTGCTGGCGCGCCGTCCGTCCTGACGAGCCGCTGCGCGGCCCGGTGGAGGTGCGCTCCGCGCCCGCAGCGCGTACGATCCGCCCGTGAAGACGGCCCGGCCCCGCCTCGGCGTCTCCTCCTGCCTCCTCGGCCGGAAGGTCCGCTACGACGGCCAGCACAAGCGCGACGCGTTCCTCGTGGACGTCCTCGGCGACTTCGTCGAGTGGGTGCCCGTCTGCCCCGAGCTGGAGGTCGGCATGGCTGTGCCGCGCGAGCCGATCCGGCTCGTGGGGGCCGCCTCCTCGCCGCGCCTCGTCGCGGAGCGGAGCGGCGAGGACCATACGGCGGCGATGCGGCGCTTCGCCGAGACGCGCGTCGCGGAGCTCGCGGGGCTCGACCTCGCCGGGTTCGTCACCAAGAAGGACTCACCCTCGTGCGGCATGGAGCGCGTGCGCGTCTACCCTGCGGCGGGCGGCGCGCCTCGACGCGACGGCGTCGGCGCGTTCGCGCGCGTGCTCCTCGAGCGGCTGCCGCTCCTGCCGGTGGAGGAGGAGGGGCGGCTCAACGACCCGGCGCTCCGCGAGAGCTTCGTCGAGCGGATCTTCGCCTTCACCCGCTGGAAGGCGGCGGTCGCGGCCGGGATGCGGCGCCGGGAGCTCGTCGCCTTCCACACCGCTCACAAGCTCGCGCTGCTCGCCCACAGCCCCGCCGCCTACCGCCGGCTCGGCGCGCTCGTCGCGGGCCAGGCGAAGGCCTCCGGAGCGGCGTTCGTGGAAGCCTACGGGCGCGGCTTCATGGACGCCCTGCGGGTGCCGGCGACGCGCGGCCGGCACGTGAACGTGCTCCAGCACATGCTCGGCTACTTCCGCGACGCGCTCGAGAAGGACGACCGCAAGGAGCTCGAGGACGTCGTCCACGATTACGCGCGCGGCCTCGTCCCGCTCGTCGTCCCGCAGACGCTCATCCGTCACCACGTGCGCCGGCAGGGGGTCGCGTACCTCGCCGGCCAGACCTACCTCGATCCGGATCCGAAGGAGCTCATGCTCCGGAACCGGGTCTGAACGCCGTGGCCGTCCCCCTGGAGCGCGTCCGCGCCGTCAACGCCGCCCCCGTCCGGCGCGAGCGGACGCTCGTGCTCTACTGGATGACGGTCGCCCGACGCGTGCGCTTCAACCCCGCGCTCGAGCGCGCGGTGGAGCTCGCCCGCGAGCTCGGCAAGCCCGTCGCCGTCCTCGAGGCGCTCAGCGCCGGTTACCCGTACGCGAGCGATCGGCTGCACGCGTTCGTGATGCAGGGCATGGCGGACAACGCCGAGAGGGTCGCCGGGCGCGCGCTCCACCACGCCTACGTCGAGGGCGCGGCGGGGGAGGGGGTGGGCCTCCTCGAGGCGCTCGCCGCGCGCGCGTGCGTCGTCGTCACGGACGACTTCCCGACCTCCTTCCTCCCTCGCATGCTCGCCGCGGCCGCGGAGGGACTCGACGTGCGCCTCGAGGCGGTGGACGGAAGCTGCATCGTTCCGTTCCGGCTCGCCGGCAAGGACTTCCCGACCGCTCGGGCGTACCGGCGTCACCTGCAGCGGCTCCTCCCGACGTGGCTGGACCGGCTCCCCGTGGCAGACCCGCTCGCGCGGACCGGCCTTCCGTCGCTCGCCGCCCTCCCCAGGGCCATCACCGTGCGCTGGCCGGCGGCGGACCTCGAGGTGCTCGCGCGGCCGGAGCGCACGCTCCGGGCGCTGCCCATCGATCACCACGTCTCCCGGGCCGCCGCGCGCGGTGGCGCCCGCGCCGCCGGCGACCGCCTCGCGCGCTGGCTCCGCGACGGGCTGCCCCGCTACGCGGAGGGCCGCAACGATCCCGACGAGGAGGGCGTCACGAGCGGGCTCTCCCCCTGGCTTCACTTCGGGCACCTGTCCTCCTTCGAGGTGCTGGGAGCGGTGCTGCGGCGCGAGGGCTGGACGCCGGCGCTGCTCGCGCCGGCCGCGACGGGCGGGCGCGCGGGGTACTGGGGCGTGTCCGAGGCGGCGGAGGCGTTCCTCGATCAGCTCGTCACCTGGCGCGAGCTGGGGTTCGCGACCTGCGCCGCGCGCCCGGATCACCGCGAGTACTCCTCGCTCCCGGAGTGGGCGCGGTCGACCCTCGCCTCGCACGCGAGCGATCCGCGCCCGCGACTCTACGGCCCCGAGGTCCTCGCCGCCGCCGAGACGCACGATCCGCTGTGGAACGCGGCGCAGCGCCAGCTCCGGACCGAGGGGATCATCCACAACGCGCTGCGTATGCTGTGGGGAAAGAAGATCCTCGAGTGGTCGCCCACGCCGCGCGCTGCCCTCGCGGTCGCGCTCGAGCTGAACGATCGCCTTGCGCTCGACGGTCGCGATCCGAACTCGGCGTCGGGGGTGCTGTGGTGCTTCGGCCGCTACGACCGGCCCTGGGGACCCGAGCGGCCGATCTTCGGGAAGGTCCGGTACATGTCGAGCGAGCGCAGCGCGAGGAAATGGGCGGTCACGCGCTACCTCGCTCGCCACGGGCCCGGGTGAGGCATGCGCGCCGCGGTCCGGGATCGCAGAGTTCCCGTGTGAGCGGGCCTGCGAAGATCGATGGGGGATCGGTCCTCGTCACCGGCGCCACCGGGTTCGTCGGGCGGGCGCTCGTCCCCGCGCTCCTCGCGTCCGGGATCGCCGTCCGCGCGACGACCCGCTCCCGCCCGGTCGATCGCACCCCGGGAGTCGAGTGGGTGCGCGCGGACGTGATGCGGCCGGCGGACCTCCCGGCAGTCCTGCGCGGCGTCGGCGCGGCGTACTTCCTCGTCCACGGCATGGGGAGCGGGCGTGAAGACTACGTCGAGGCGGAGCGGCGGTCCGCCGCCGCGTTCGCGCGCGAGGCCGAGCACGCGGGCGTCGGCCGGATCGTCTACCTCGGCGGCGTCGCGCCGCGTGGCCGCCCATCGAGGCACCTGGCGAGCCGGCTCGCGGTGGGCGAGATCCTGCGCGCCGGCCGTGTGCCGGCGCTCGAGCTCCGCGCATCCATGATCGTCGGCCCGGGCAGCGCCTCCTGGCGGATCGTGCGGGACCTGGCGATGCGGCTCCCGGTGATGGTGCTGCCGGCCTGGGCCCGGTCGAGGTCCTGCCCGATCGCGGTGGAGGACGTGGTCCGGGCGCTCGTCGCCGCGCTCGACGTACCGCTCCCCGAGAGCGCCTGGTACGACCTCCCGGGCCCCGAGGTGCTCTCGGTGCGCGAGATCCTCGAGCGCGTCGCGGCCCTGCGCGGCCGCGCGCTGCCGGCCATCGATGCGCCGCTCCCGCATCCGCGGATCTCCGCGCTGTGGCTCAAGCTCGTCTCGGACGCGCCCTGGGAGGTGGTGCGCGAGCTCGTGCAGGGGCTCTCGCACGATCTCCTCCCGCGCGACGATCGCTACTGGGCGCTCGCGTCGCTCCCGCCCCGCACGCGGTTCGAGGACGCCGCGCGGCGGGCGCTCGCGACGGACGCGGGGCGGCGCCCTCGGGGCGCGCGCGGGTGGGTCGTCTCCGCCGAGGAGGCCCTCGTCGACCGCCTCGCGCCCCGGCAACGCCGGCTCGCCGCGCCGGCCGCCGCCGCCCCTCCCACCCCGCATCCGCGTCGGGGCTGACCCGATGCCTCGCGACGGCTCACCTGCGAGCGTCGCCGTGACCGCCGGCGAGGTGCTCCGCGCCCGGAGGGAGGACATCCTGCGCGCGTGGGAGGCGGCGGCGCGCGCGCTCCCCGGCGCGCGCGGGCTCGACCGCGCCGCGCTGCGGGACGACGTCCCGTCGATCCTGGATCGAGTCGCCGCGGAGCTCGCGGGCGGCGAACCCGAGGGCGATCCCCGCGAGCACGGCCGCAGCCGCGCCGCGCAGGGCGTGGACGTCGAGACGGTGATCGCGGAGCTGTCCGCGCTGCGCGGCTGCATCGTGCGCGCCTGGGCGGACGCGGGCGCGCTGGCGGTGGAGCCGCTCGCGGCGCTCGAGCGGGCGCTGCACGAGGCCGTCACCGAGGCGGCGCGATCCGCGGCGGAGGTGCGGGAGCGGTTCTTCGCCTCTCGCGCGCAGGAGCTCGCGCTGCTGTCCCGGGTGAGCGACGAGCTCGCCGCCGAGCCGGAGCTCACGGCCCGGCTCGAGCGGGCGACGGAGCTCGCGGTGCCGGACTTCTCCGACTGGTGCGCCCTCGTGCTCCTCGAGCCGGGCCCGCGGCTCGAGCGCGTCGCCGTGTACACGGCCGATCCCGACCGCCGCGCGCTCGCCCGCGAGGTGCTGGAGCGGTACCCGATCGACCTCGAGGCGCCGCGGGGGCTCGGGCGCGTCCTGCGGGAGGGCACGACGGAGCTCGTGGAGGACGCGGACCCGAGCTTCCCCGAGCGCGTGGGCGCCACCGCGGAGGGGCGGGCGATGCTCGAGCGGCTCGGCATCCGCTCCTACCTGGCGGTGCCGCTGCGCGGGCCGGCGGGCGTGATCGGCGCGTTCGCCTTCGGGATGTCGACCTCCGGCCGGCGCCTCGACCAGCGCTCCGTCCCGATCGCGCTCGAGCTGGCCCGGCGCGCCGCGCTCGCCATCGAGAACGCCCGGCTGCTCGAGGCGGCGCGGCGCGAGACGCGCGCGCGCGAGCAGATCCTCGCGGTGGTATCGCACGATCTCCGGACGCCGCTCTCCGCGATCAGCATGAGCGCTCACCGCCTGAAGGTCATCGCCGCCACGGCCTCGCCCGAGGCGGTGCGCTCGATCGCGGAGGTCGTCCGCAGGTCCGCCGGCCGGATGGAGCGGCTCATCGGGGATCTGCTGGACGTGGCCGCCATCCAGGCGGGTCGCCTCTCCGTCGCGCCGGCGCCCCAGCGCCCCGGCGAGCTCGTGCGCGAGGCGGTCGAGTCCATGCAGGCCGTCGTCCGCGAGCACGGGGTCGAGCTCGACGTCGACGCCGCTCCGGACCTCCCGCTCGTCCGCGCGGATCACGATCGCGTCCTGCAGGTCATCGGGAACCTCGTCTCGAACGCGGTGAAGGTGACGCGCGCGGGCGGGAGGATCGGGGTCCGCGCCGACGTGCAGGAGGCGGCGGTCCGGTTCGCCGTCGCGGACACCGGGCCCGGCATCGCCCCCGACCAGCTCGGGGAGATCTTCGAGCCGTACCGCCGGGGCGCAGACGCGGCGTACCGCGGGACGGGCCTCGGCCTCGCGATCTCGCGCGCGATCGTGGAGGCGCACGGCGGGAGGATCGGCGTCGAGAGCCGGCTCGGCGCGGGGAGCCTCTTCTGGTTCACCCTGCCGGTGGCGGGCCCTCCGCGCGGCGCCGCGTGACGCCGCCCGCGGCGGCCCGGCGCGGCGCCGCGGGTCCGCGCGCCGCCCTCGTGATCACACGGGCGGGGCGAGCGAGGCGACCAGGACGCTCCACGTCGCGTGGCTCACGATGGCCGGCACGAGGCTGCCGCGCCACGCGGCGAGCGCGCCCCAGAGCGCGTAGGTCGGGAGCGTCGCGAGGGCGAGGAACGGCTCGCCGCTCGCGAGCGCGACCGTCACCGCGAGCGCGGTCGCGAGCGCCACCGCCCGGCCCGCGCCGAGCCGCGCAGAGAGCCGGGCCTGCACGACCCCTCGCCAGAACAGCTCCTCGGCGGGCGCGACGAGCAGGAGGAGCGCGAGCGCCGGGAAGAGCGCGCGCGGCTCGAACCGGACGTACATCTCGACGAGGGGCCTGCAGAGCGCCTCGGAGAGGCCGCCGCACGTCACCCAGAGAAACGCCCGCGTGAGCCCGTACAGCAGCGCGCCGGTCCCGAGCCCGAGCGCGACGTCCGCGGCGCGCGGCCGCAGGCGCGCGGAGAGGCCGGGCGGCGCGGCGGTCGCGGAGAGGGCGATCCAGGCGACGCTGAAGGGCGCCGCGATCCTGAAGAAGTCGGGCGGGCTCCAGGCGACGAGCCCGGCCCACAGCGCGGTCGCGGCCGACGCCGCGATCACGTGCCAGGGGCGCGGCGACGTCGCTCGCTCCGTGCTATGGGACACGCACCGACATTACCGCCGAAGTTCGACGCGCGGAAAGGAAGGGATCTCATGGCCACGATGTCGTCCGTGAACCCCGCCACGGGCGAGGTGCTCGCCCGCTTCGACGAGCTCACCGACGCCGAGCTCGAGGCGAAGCTCGCGCGGGCCGCCGACACGTTCCGGAGCTGGCGCCTCCGGCCGCTCGCGGAGCGCGCGGCGCTCATGACCCGCGCGGCCGACGTGCTCGACCGTCGCAAGGATCACTGGGCGCGGACGATGACGCTCGAGATGGGCAAGACGCTCCGCTCGGCCGTCGGCGAGGCGGAGAAGTGCGCCTGGGTCTGCCGCTATTACGCGGAGAACGCGGAGCGCTTCCTCGCCGACGAGGAGGTGAAGGCCGCCGCGACGCGGTCCTTCGTCCGCTTCCTCCCGATCGGCCCGGTCCTGGCGGTCATGCCGTGGAACTTCCCGTTCTGGCAGGTCTTTCGCTTCGCCGCGCCCGCGCTCATGGCCGGCAACGTCGGGCTCCTCAAGCACGCCTCGAACGTGCCGCAGTGCTCGCTCGCGATCGAGGAGGTCTTTCGCGAGGCAGGCTTCCCGGAGGGCGCGTTCCAGGCGCTCCTCGTCGGCTCCTCCCGCGTCGCGCGCATCGTCGAGGACGACCGCGTCGCGGCCGCGACCCTGACCGGCAGCGAGGCGGCGGGGGCGGCGGTCGCCTCGACCGCGGGGCGAGTCATCAAGAAGACCGTGCTCGAGCTCGGCGGGAGCGATCCCTTCGTCGTCATGCCGAGCGCGAACCTCGAGCACGCGGTCGCGACCGCCGTGACCGCGCGGACCATCAACAACGGTCAGTCCTGCATCGCCGCGAAGCGCTTCATCGTCCACGACGCCGTCTTCGATCGCTTCGCGCAGGCGTTCGTCGCCCGCATGGCGGAGCTGAAGGTGGGCGACCCGATGGAGCCGGGGACGGACGTCGGGCCGCTCTCGAGCCAGGCGGAGCGCGACAAGCTCGTCGCGCAGGTGGCCGCGGCGGTGAAGGCCGGCGCGCGCGTGCTCGTCGGCGGGGCGCCGCTCGCGCGCCGGGGCGCCTACTATCCGCCCACCGTCCTCACGGGCATCCCCCCGTCGTCGCCCGCCTACCGCGAGGAGATCTTCGGGCCGGTCGCGGCGCTGTACCGCGTGCGGAGCGTGGACGAGGCGATCGCCGTCGCGAACGACGTCCCGTTCGGCCTCGGCTCGAGCGTGTGGACGAACGACGCCGAGGAGCGCCGCCGGTTCATCGACGACCTCGCGGCGGGCGCGACCTTCGTGAACGCGATGGTCGCCTCCGACCCGCGCCTCCCCTTCGGCGGCGTGAAGCGCTCCGGCTACGGCCGCGAGCTCGCGCGCGAGGGCATCCGCGAGTTCGTGAACGTGAAGGCGGTGGTGGTGCAGGAGGATCCGGCGCACCCCGTCTCGAGCGGCGAGGCGATGGAGTAGCCGCTCCGGCCGCTCATCCGTCCTCTCCCGCCCCCTCGATCCGGAACACCGGCGGGTCGATCCGGGTGCTGCGGCACCTCGGGCAGGCCCCCGGGCGCGTGAGGCGCGAGCGGTCCTCGAACACGAAGCCGCAGGCGACGCAGGTCGCGGGCTCGACGACGAGCTTCTCCCCGCGGTGCTCGAGCGACCGCGCCAGGTGGGCGAGGTGCTCGGCGACGTCACGCTCGCGCAGCCCCACGTCCATCGACAGCTCCTTCGCCGTGGCGGGGCCCGCGCGGAGCGCGCGGCGCAGCGCGTCGCGGAGGGTCGCGGCGCGGGGCGGGGGGCCCGAGGAGGGGAGCGGGTCGCGGGGCATGGGAATGCCAGCGTAGCAGGGGCGAGGAGGGGTCGAGAGGGGAGCGTCTTCGCGCGCTCAGCCTGCGCCCCCGTCCGCGGCCGGCCCGGTGAGCAGCGCGAGCTCCTCCGCCCCCGGCTCCTCCACGACGAGGTCCACCCCGTGCCGCGCGAGGCGACGCGCCGCGGCGGCGGCGCGCGGGCCGCGCCCGTGATCGAGGCACCACTGGGCATGGGACACGAGGAGCGCGAGCTCGAGGGTGCGGCCGAGGGTGAGCGAGAACCGGCGGGCGCCCGCCTCGAGGGCGGGGCCTGCCGCGGCGCCGAGCCAGGCGCGGGCGTGCTCGAGGGCGGCGCGGCCTGCCTCCACCGCGGGTCGGAGCGCGGGATCCCGGGCCGCATCGAGGTGCCCGACGATCTCCGCCGTCAGGGCCTCCGGGACGCCCTCGCCGGCGAGCGCGCGCAGGACGTCGAGCGCGAGCACGTTCGTGGTCCCCTCCCACACCGGGAGCACCTGGGCGTCGCGGAGGAGCCGCGGCAGCCCCGTGTCCTCCACGTAGCCCGCACCGCCGAAGCACTCGAGCGCCTCCGAGGCGATCGCGACCGCCTGCTTCCCGGTCGTGAGCTTCGCGAGCGGCGTCAGGGCGCGCAGCGCGAGCTGCTCCGGGGGGCTCGCCGCGCCCGCCTCCGTCGCGCCGAGGAGCGCCGCCGCGCGGAACGCGAGGAGGGCCGCCCCCTCGCGCTCCGCCTCGAGGCCGGCGAGCGTGTCGGCGTGGAGCGGCTTCTGCGCGAGCGGAGCGCCGAAGGCGGTCCGGCGGCGGGCGAAGTCGCGCGCGAGCGCGAGCGCGCGCTGCATGCCGGCGACCGCGGCGATCGCGTTCCAGGTGCGGGTCACCGTGAGCATCGGCGCGATGGCGCGGACGCCGCCCGACAGCCCTGCCACGGGCACCGCGCGGGCGCCGTCGAGCGTGAGCTCCGCGGTGGGGAGCTTCCGCGTGCCGAGCTTGTCCTTCAGCCGGTTCACGAAAACAGCGTTCGTCGTCCCGTCCGCCTCGCGCGTCTCCAGGTAGAAGAGCGCGAGCCCCCGCGATCCCGCGGGCGCGCCCTCCGGCCGGGCGAGCGCGAGCGCCATCTCCGCGGTCGTCGCCGACGAGAACCACTTCGTGCCGAAGAGGCGCCAGCCGTCGCCGTCGCGGCGCGCGACGGTCTCGGTGAGGGACACGTCGGAGCCGCCGGTGCGCTCCGTCATCCACTGGCCGCTCGTCCACATGCGGTCGGGATCGCGCGAGGTGAGGCGCGGCAGCGCGCGCTCGACGAGCGCGGCGTTGCCCCCGTCGAGGAGCGCCCGCGCCGCGCCGTCGGTCATGGCGAGCGGGCAGGCGTACACGTCGAGCGACGGCTCGAGCACGTGGACGAGCGCGAGCTGGTACACGCGCGACGCCGGCCCGTGGCGCCGCTCGTACGCCGCGGCGACGAGGCCGTGCCGCGCCGCGAGCGCGGCGGCCTCGCGCCAGAGCGGGGTGACCTCGATGCGGTCCACCCGCCGGCCCCACGCGTCCCAGTGCTCGACGCGCGGCTCGAGGTGCCGCTCCGCGGCCTGCTGAGCGAACAGCCGGCCCGCGGAGAGCTCGCCGAGGTGCGTGAGCTCGGGCTCGATGTCCTGGAGCGCCCCGGGGAGCGCGCGGGCGACGAGCTCGCGCAGCAGCGGGTCCGCGAGGTACGCGTTCGAGAGGCGAGGTGGGTCCTGGTAGAAGGCCATGGTGAGCGGTCTGTAACGCCAGGGACGGGGAGCGGCGCGCGCCGCGCGGGCGCGCCGGGGGGCAGAGCCCGATCAGGACCGCTGGCCCTCTCACGGACCTGATAATCCTGCGGCAGGTGGTGCCGCGCTCCCCCAGCAACTCGTCCGATTCCCTGGCGCAGCGCCTCGCTCGCTACGAGGAGCTGCACGCGCTCGGCGTGGCGCTCGCGGGCGCCATCACCCGGGAGGACGTCGCCGCGATCGTGCTCGAGCGCGGGCTCGCGCTCGTCGGGGCCCGCGCGGTCTCGCTCTTCCTGGAGCGGGAGCCGGAGGTGCTCGAGCTCGTCGCCTCGGTCGGGCTCTCGGAGCGCTTCCGCGACCGGTACCGGAGGGTCGGTCCGGACGCGACCGTGCCGCAGGTCGACGCCTTCCGCACCGGCGCGGCGGTGTGGCTGCGCGACCCCGCGGAGATCGCGGCCCGGTATCCGGCGGCGGCGGACCTCGCGGCGGAGGAGGGGGATCGCGCCTGGGCGTCGGTCCCGCTCGTGCTGGACCGCCGGCGGGGCGCGATCGGGCTCCGGTTCTCGCGGCCCCGCGCCTTCGACGCGGACGAGCGCGCGCTCATCGAGGCGGTGACGCAGCAGTGCGCGCAGGCGCTCGACCGGGCGCGCCTGTACGACGTCCAGCGGCAGCTCACCGAGCGCATCACCCGCCTCCAGCGCGCGACGTCGGAGCTGTCGGCGGCGGTGACGCCCGAGGAGGTCGCGGCCATCGCGCTCCGCGAGCTCATCGCGATGGGCGCGCGCGGCGGGGCGGTGCTCCATCGGGGCGCGGCGGGTGATCTCGAGCTCGTGCTGGCGCAGGGCGTCGCCGGCGCTGCGCTCGCGCGCGTGGCGGCGCCGCCACCGGAGGACGCGCCACGCTGGATCGCGGGTCGCGAGGCGATCTCGACCGCGTCGCCGGCGCTCGGGGCCGCGCTCGATCCCGCCGGGGAGCCATGGGCGGCGGTGCCGTTGCGGGTCGAGGGCCGGGACGCCGGCGTCGTCGTCCTCGGGCTCGACGTGGCGCGCGCGCTCGGCGAGGACGCGCGCAACGACGCCCTCGCCCTCATCCAGCAGTGCGCCCAGGCCCTCGAGCGGGCGCGCGTCTTCGACGCCCAGCGGCGGCTCGCAGGCCGGCTCGCGCGCGTGCAGTCCACGGCCTCCGCGCTCTCCGGCGCCGCCACGGCCACCGACGTCGCGGAGATCGCCGCCGGCTCCATGGCGGCGATCGGCGCCGCGGGCGCGGAGCTGCACGCCCTCGACCGCGCCGACCGGCTCACGCACGTGCCGCGCGGCGGCGCGGCGCGCACGGTCTTCCCGATCGACGCGCCCACCCTGGCGGCCGAGGTGGTGCGCACCGGACGCGCGGTGTGGCTCTCGTCGCGGGCGGAGCTCGAGGCGCGCTTCCCGGCGGAGGCCGCCGATCCGGCGCGAGAGGCGCAGGGCGCCTGGGCGGCGGTGCCGCTGCTCGCGTCGGGCGAGACGCTCGGGGCGCTGACCGTGCCGTTCCCGGAGGAGCGCGCGATCGACGACGACGATCGCGCCTTCGTGCGGCTGGTCGCGTCGCCCTGCGCGGAGGCGCTGGCGCGGGCCCGGCTCTACGAGGCCGTGGCGAGGAGCCGGCTCGAGACCGAGTGGAGCGCGGGGGTGCTCGACGCGCTGTTCGGCGCGGCCCCGGTGGCGCTCGCGCTCTTCGACCGCGAGATGCGCTACACGCGCGTGAACGCGCGCCTCGAGGCGATGAACGGCGTCCCCGCGGCCGCGCACCTGGGCCGGACGCCGCTGCAGGTGCTGCCGGGCCTCCCCGGAGAGCAGCTCGCGGTCAGGTTCAGGACGGTGCTCGAGACCGGGCGGTCGATCGAGTCGGTGACGCTGGGGGAGACCCCCGCCGCGCCGGGCACGAGCCGCCGCTGGCGAGAGAGCTGGTTCCCGGTCCGCGTCGGCGGCGCGATCGTGGGCGTGGGGGTCCTCGTCGTCGAGGAGCCGTTGCGCGCCGGGTGAGCGTCGCCGCTCCCGGCGGTCTACGACGGGCGCTTCCCGGCCGGGAGCCTTCGCGGCGGGCGGAAGGCCGGGGTACTGGCGAGCGCAGGCGCAGCCGGATGAGGCTGCGCCGGAGCGAGCGGGGGACCGGGGGGACGCGGCCTCGTGCGTCCCCCCGGCATGACCGCTGGGACCCCGTCGACGGCGGTCAGCCGTCGACGACCGCAGGGAGGGGCCCCGTCGCGAAGCGACGGGGAGGGACGCAGTCCCTCCCGGCGGGGAACGGGCGCGAACCCGCGGAGCGGGCGCGACCGTTCACGGGCCCCGCCGAGCAGGGGTGGGGACCCCGTCGACGGCGGTCAGCCGTCGACGGGGCGGGGGCGCAGCCCCCGTGAGATCAGATCAACCCGTGCGCCACCATCGCCTTCGCGACCTTGATGAAGCCCGCGATGTTCGCGCCGACGACGTAGTTGCCCTTGGCGCCGAACTCCTCGGCCGTCTCGAAGCAGGTCTGGTGGATGTTCTTCATGATGTTGGCGAGCCGCTTCTCCGTGTACTCGAAGGTCCACGAGTCGCGGGACGCGTTCTGCTGCATCTCGAGCGCGGAGGTGGCGACGCCGCCGGCGTTCGCGGCCTTGCCCGGGCCGTAGGCGATGCCCGCCTGGAGGAACACCTGGATGCCCTCCGGCGTGGTCGGCATGTTCGCGCCCTCGCCGACGGCGATGCAGCCGTTCTTCACGAGCAGGGCGGCGTCCTTGCCGTTGATCTCGTTCTGCGTCGCGGACGGCATGGCCACCTGGCAGGGGATCTCCCAGATGTTGCCGCCGTCGACGTAGCGCGCGTGCTTGCGGTACTCGACGTAGTCCTTGATGCGGCGGCGCTCGCGCTCCTTGAGCTGCTTCACGAGCTCGAGGTCGATGCCCTTCTCGTCGAGGATGTAGCCGTTCGAGTCGGAGCAGGCGACGACCTTGCCGCCGAGCTGGTGGATCTTCTCGACGGTGTAGATCGCGACGTTGCCGGAGCCGGAGACGACGCAGCGCTTGCCGTCGAACGAGTCCTTGCGGACCTTGAGCATCTCCTCGACGAAGAAGGTGGCGCCGTAGCCCGTCGCCTCGGTGCGCACGAGCGAGCCGCCGTAGTCGAGCCCCTTGCCGGTGAGGACGCCCGCCTCGTACCGCGAGGTGAGCCGCTTGAACTGACCGTACAGGTAGCCGATCTCGCGGCCGCCCACGCCGATGTCGCCGGCGGGGACGTCGGTGTGCTCGCCGATGTACCGCCAGAGCTCGGTCATGAAGCTCTGGCAGAAGCGCATGATCTCGTCGTCCGACTTGCCCTTCGGGTCGAAGTCCGAGCCGCCCTTGCCGCCGCCGATGGGCAGCCCGGTGAGCGCGTTCTTGAAGATCTGCTCGAACCCCAGGAACTTGATGATCCCGAGGTAGACCGACGGGTGGAAGCGGAGCCCGCCCTTGTACGGGCCGAGCGCGCTGTTGTACTGCACGCGGAACCCGCGGTTGACGTGGACCTCGCCCTTGTCGTCCTGCCACGGCACGCGGAAGATGATCTGCCGCTCGGGCTCGATGATCCGCTCGATGATCTTGCGCTCGCGGAACTCGGGGTACTTCGCCAGGACCGGTCCGACCGACTCGAGGACCTCCCGCGCTGCCTGGTGGAACTCGGCCTCGCCGGGGTTGCGACGCAGCACGTCCTGGTAGATCGACTCCAGCTTCTCGTCCTTCATGACCATTTGACTGCTCCTTGGGGCTTGGGCGCGATCCCTGCCCGGAAGCGAGGCAGTCTGCCCGAATCGCAGGCGCGGCGACCACGGACTCTGGGTCCGGGTTCACGGAGCGCGCGTGCAAAGCGTGCGTGTTCAGCGGTGCGCGCTGGAGCGCACCCGAGCCGAGCCGGGCGCCGCGGAATTCGCGGGAGGGGCGAAGCCCCTCCGGCGGGGAACCTGCGCGCACCCGCGAAAGCGGGCGCGCAGGTTCACGGGCCCCGCCGAGCAGGGGTGGGGCCCCGACGAGCTTTGCTCGGCGGGGCGGGGACGCAGTCCC
>NZ_JALCYX010000043.1:0-37452 GCF_022690695.1 Anaeromyxobacter sp. SG17 | reverse complement strand
TGCCGGCGTGGGCGCAGGGGCAGCGGCGGCGCCGGCGTCGCGGCGCCAGTGGCCGCTCCGGCCGCCCTTCTTCTCGACGAGCTCCAGCCCCTCGATGCGCATGCCCTTCTCGTACCGCTTCAGCATGTCGTAGATGGTGAGGCACGCGGCGGCGACGGCCGCGAGCGCCTCCATCTCGACCCCGGTGCGGTCCACCGTGCGCACGGTCGCCGAGACGGCGACGCCGCGCGGCCCCGGCTCCGCCTCGACGTCCACGGCGGAGAGGGCGATCGGGTGGCAGAGCGGCACGAGCTCCGGCGTCTTCTTCGCGGCCATGACGCCGGCGAGCCGCGCCGCGGCGAGCACGTCGCCCTTCTCGACGTCGCCGCGCTCGACGCGCGCGACCGTCTCGGCGGACATCGCCACGAACCCGCGCGCGACCGCGACGCGCTCCGTCTTCGGCTTCGCGCCGACGTCGATCATCTTCATCGGTTCAGTCCCAGTTCTCCGTCGCGTGCTCGCCGAGGAACCGCTCCGCGTCGATGGCGGCCATGCAGCCCGACCCGGCCGCGCTGATCGCCTGGCGGTAGCTCGGATCGGCGACGTCGCCGGCCGCGAACACGCCCTTCACGCTCGTCGCCGTCGAGGGGCTCTTCACCTCGAGGTAGCCGACGTCGTTCATGGCGAGCTGGCCGCGGAAGATCTGGGTGTTCGGCTCGTGCCCGATCCCCATGAAGACGCCCTTCAGCGGCAGCTCGCGCGTCGAGCCGTCCTTCGTGGAGCGCAGGCGGACGCCCGTGACCGCCTTGGCGTCGCCCAGGATCTCGTCGATGACGGTGTCGAGCACGAGCTCGATCTTCGGGTTCTTCAGCGCGCGGTCCTGCATGATCTTGGAGGCGCGCAGCTCGCCGCGGCGGTGGATCACGTGGACCTTCGTCGCGTACTTCGTGAGGAAGATGGCCTCCTCCATGGCGGTGTCGCCGCCGCCGACGACCGCGACCTCCACGCCGCGGAAGAAGAAGCCGTCGCAGGTCGCGCACGCCGAGACGCCGCGGCCCTGGTACGCCTTCTCGGAGGGGATCTGCAGCCACTTCGCGGTCGCGCCGGTGGCGATCACCACCGCGTCCGCGGTGAAGAGCCGGTCGTCCTGCCAGAGCTGGAACGGGCGCCGCGAGAGATCCACGCGCGTCACCTCGCCCATCTCGAAGCGCGTGCCGAAGCGCTCCGCCTGCTTCTTCAGGAGCTCCATGAGCTCGGGCCCGAGGATGCCCTCGGGGAACCCGGGGAAGTTCTCGACCTCGCTCGTGATGGTGAGCTGCCCGCCAGGCTGCATCCCCTCGAAGAGGAGCGGGTTCAGGTTGGCGCGCGCGGCGTAGAGGGCGGCCGTGTAGCCGGCCGGTCCGCTGCCGATGATGACGAGCCTCTCGTGCTGAGCCATGGGTTCCCTCGCTTGGGCGGACGGTTGTTTATCCCCTGAGAGCCCGGGTGTCATGGGGAAGGTTCTGTGCGCGGGGCAGCCCGCGCCACGCGTCAGGGCGCGGCCGAGCGCCGCGCCCAGAGGAAGACGCGCCGGTACGTGTAGAGGAAGGGCCGCGCGTCGCCGAGCGCCTCGAGGAGGCGCGCCCGGTAGCGCTCGAGGAAGCGCGCGTACGCCTCGGGTGGGAGGCGCCGCTCGTAGTCGGTGAGCAGCGTCCCGCGCACCCAGTCGACCACCGCGCCCGGCTCGGGCAGCGGGTGGCCGTAGATCTCCACCCGCACGCGCCGGGCCTCGAGCCCGAGCCGCCAGAGGAGCTGCGCGTAGGCCTCGGGCGCGAGCACCGGGCTCTCGCGCACGAAGCCGCCGAGCGACGCGGCGAGGTCCGGCTCGCGCGCGACCGCGCGGGCGATCGCGTGCGACGGGTGCTCCTCGTTCGCGGGGATCTGCAGCGCGAGCTGCCCGCCGGGCGCGAGCAGCGCCGCGAGCCGGGGGAGGAGCGCCTCGTGGTCCGGGGTCCAGTGGAGCGCCGCGTTCGAGAGGACGAGGTCGTACGGCCCGTCGTCCACCGCAGCGAGATCTCCCTGCCGGAAGGCGAGGCCGCCGCCCGCGTGCGTCGCCGCGCGGGCGAGCATCGCGGCGGACGCGTCCACGCCCACCGTCTCGCGCGCGCGGAGCCGCTCGTGCGCGAGGCGCGTGAGCTCGCCCGTGCCGCAGCCGAGATCGACCACGCGCATGGCGGGGCGCGGCTCGACGAGCGCGAGCAGATCGAGGAACGGCGCGCGCCGCTCGTCGGCGAAGCGCGCGTAGCGATCGGGGTCCCAGACGTCGCGCTCGGCGGCGGGCAAATGCGTTGACCTCCTCGGCATTTTGACCGAATCTCCCCGGTTCAAGAGTACCCCCGAAAGCCTATCTCCTCCGGAGCTCCGCCCCATGAAGAGCCGTCACCTCGTCGTCGCCGCGCTCGCGCTCGCGCTCGCGGCGTGCCAGTCACCCCGCCCGGCGCAGCAGGCGTCGAACGGTCAGGCGCAGAAGCAGGACCCGAGCGCGCCCGTCGCCAAGATCGGCAGCCAGACGATCACCGCCGGCGAGCTCGACGAGCTCGTGAAGCGTGACCTCTCCCAGCTCGAGCAGCAGTACCAGGAGCAGAAGTACCAGCTCCGCCGCCAGGCGCTCGAGGCGATGATCCGCAAGCGCATCGTCGAGGAGAAGGCGAAGGCCCAGAACGTCACGCCGGAGGAGATGGTCCAGAAGGAGATCGGCGCGAAGGTGGCCGAGCCCTCCGACGAGGAGGCCCGCGCGCTGTACGACCGCGCCAAGGCCGGCGGCCAGCAGCTCCCGCCGTTCGACCAGGTGAAGCCGGAGATCGTGCGCTTCATCAAGAACCAGAAGGCGCAGGGGCTCCTCGCCGACTACTACGAGCAGCTCAAGAAGGACGCGAAGGTGGAGGTGCTCCTGCCGGCCTACGAGCCGCCGAAGGTCCAGGTGGCGGCGACCGGCCCGGCGAAGGGGCCGCAGGCGGCGCCGGTCACGATCGTGGAGTTCTCCGACTTCGAGTGCCCGTTCTGCGTGCGCGCCGAGGGCACCGTGAAGCAGGTGCTCGACGCCTACCCGGACAAGATCCGGCTCGTGTACCGCGACTTCCCGCTCCCGATGCACGCGCGCGCGCCCAAGGCGGCCGAGGCGGCCCACTGCGCCGAGGACCAGGGGAAGTACTGGGACATGCACGAGAAGCTGTTCGGCTCGGGCAACAAGATCGACGTCCCCGATCTGAAGCGCTACGCGGGCGAGCTGAAGCTCGACCAGGCCAAGTTCGACAAGTGCCTCGACTCCGGCGAGAAGGCGAGCATCGTCGAGGGTCACAAGAAGGCGGGCGAGGAGGCGGGCGTCTCCGGCACGCCGGCGTTCTTCATCAACGGCCGCATGCTGAGCGGCGCCCAGCCGATGGACGCGTTCAAGAAGATCATCGACGAGGAGCTGGCGAGCGCGGGCAAGAAGTAGCCCCCCGTCGAGCCGACGGCTCGGTTTGCACCGCAGGCGGCCGTGCCCTAGATAGAGGGCCGGCCGCCTCGCCTTTTCGGGGCGGAGAGAGAGGACCTCCAGGCATGGGCGGATACGGGCAGGGTGCGGCGGCGACGCTCGGCGAGCGGCGGAGGACGCGGGGCATCCGGGTGGGCAACGTGGCCATCGGCGGCGGCGCCCCCATCGCCGTCCAGTCGATGACGACCACCCAGACCGCCGACGCCGCGGCGACGCTCGCCCAGATCCGCGCGCTCGCCGAGGCGGGCGCGGACGTGGTCCGCCTCGCCGTGCCGGACAAGGACGCGGCGGGGTCGCTCGCCGCGATCGTGCGCGCCTCGCCGGTGCCGCTCGTCGCCGACATCCACTTCGACTACCGCCTCGCCCTCGCCGCGATCGAGGCGGGCATGCACGGCATCCGCCTCAACCCCGGCAACATCGGCGCGCGCGAGCGCGTGCGCGAGGTGGTGAAGGCTGCGCGCGAGCGGCTCGTGCCCATCCGCATCGGCGTGAACGCGGGCTCGCTCGAGAAGGACATCGTCGAGAAGCACGGCTGGCCCACCGCGGAGGGCATGGTCGAGAGCGCCGAGCGGCACATCCGCTTCCTCGAGGACGAGGGCTACCGGGAGATCAAGGTCTCGCTGAAGGCGCACGACGTCGCCATGACGGTGCAGGCGAACCGGCTCTTCTCGCAGCGCTTCGAGTACCCGCTCCACCTCGGCGTGACCGAGGCGGGGACGCTCCTCGCCGGCACGGTGAAGAGCGCCGCCGGGCTCGGCATCCTGCTCGGCGAGGGGATCGGCGACACCATCCGCGTCTCGCTCACCGCCGATCCGGTCGAGGAGGTGCGCGTCGCGCGCCTGCTGCTCAAGTCGCTCGGCCTCAAGTTCGGCGGCGCGACGATGACCTCCTGCCCGACCTGCGGCCGCTGCTCGGTCGACATGATCCCCATCGCCGAGCGCGTCGAGAAGCGGCTCGGCACCTTGAAGGGCGAGGTGGCGGTCGCGGTGATGGGCTGCGAGGTGAACGGGCCGGGCGAGGCGGCCGCCGCCGACGTCGGCGTCGCCTACGGCCACAACGGCGTCGGGCTCCTCTTCCGCGAGGGCAAGATCGTGAAGCGGATGAAGGCGGAGGAGCTGGAGGACGCGGTGGTCGCCGAGGCGATCGCGATCGCCTCGAGCCGGACTCAGGGCTGACGGGGGCTGCGCCCCACGCCAAGCCGGCCGCGCGCGCCCCGTGATCATGCCGCCCGGTGATGGCCGCGAGGCGCTGCGAGGCCAGCGCCGAGCGGTGTATAACCCCCGGACCATGCCCGTCGTCAGACTCAGCCAGGCGTTCGTCCCCACCCTGAAGGAAGCGCCCGCCGACGCCCAGGTGGCGAGCCACAAGCTCCTCGTCCGCGCCGGCTTCATCCGCCAGCTCGGGGCCGGCATCTACGACTACCTCCCGCTCGCGAAGCGCACGCTCACCAAGATCGAGGCCATCGTCCGCGAGGAGATGGACGCGATCGGCGGCCAGGAGTTCTTCCTGCCGGCGCTCCACCCCGCCGAGATCTGGAAGGAGTCGGGCCGCTGGGAGGTCATGGGCGACAACATGTTCCGGCTCAAGGACCGGAAGGGCGGCGACTACTGCCTCGGCATGACGCACGAGGAGATCTTCACCGCCATCGCCCGCGACGAGCTGCGCTCGTACCGCCAGCTCCCGCAGGTCTGGTACCAGATCCAGACCAAGTTCCGTGACGAGCCGCGCCCGAAGTCCGGGCTGCTCCGCGTCCGCCAGTTCACCATGAAGGATGCCTACTCGTTCGACGTGGACCGCGCCGGGCTCGACAAGAGCTACGAGGACCAGCGGCGCGCGTACGAGCGGATCTTCACCCGCTGCGGTCTCGACTTCGTGGCGGTGCAGGCGCACTCCGGCGCGATGGGCGGCAGCGAGTCCTCCGAGTTCATGGTCCGCACCGAGGCCGGCGAGGACCTCGTCGCCGCCTGCCCCAAGTGCCGCTACGCGGCCAACACCGAGACCGCCACCTCGCGCCTCCCGGCCGAGCAGGACGGCGCCGGGCTCCCGAAGCCGGAGAAGTTCGCGACGCCGGGCGTGGTGACGATCGAGTCGCTCGCGTCGCCGCCGTACGGCGTGGCGGCGACCCGCCAGCTCAAGACGCTCGTGTACGTCGGCGACGAGAAGCTCGTCGTGGCGGTGGTGCGCGGCGACCAGGAGCTCAACGAGGCGAAGCTCCAGACCGCCACCGGCGCGCAGGTGCTCCGCCCGGCGCACGCCGAGGAGATCCCGCCGCTCATGGGCGCCCGCGCCGGCTCGCTCGGCGCGGTCGGCTTCTCGAAGGTCCACGTGTTCGTGGATCCCTCGCTCGCCGACCGCAGGGACATGGTCACCGGCGCGAACGAGGACGGCTTCCACCTGCGCGGCGTGGACGTGCGCCGCGACGTGCTGACCGGCCCGCACGCGAAGCTCGCGGAGCTCCGCACGGTGCGCGCGGGCGAGGGCTGTCCCCGCTGCGACGGCACGCTCGACGTGTTCAAGGCGCTCGAGATCGGCCACATCTTCAAGCTCGGCACCAAGTACTCCGAGTCGATGAAGGCGACCGTGCTCGACGCGGACGGCAAGGCGGTGCCCATCGTGATGGGCAGCTACGGCATCGGCGTGGAGCGGATCATGGCCGCGGCGATCGAGCTGCACCACGACGAGAACGGCATCCGCTGGCCGCTCTCCATCGCGCCCTTCCAGGCGACGGTGCTCACCCTCGGGCCGGAGCCGGAGCTGAAGCAGGCCGCGGACGAGATCGTGAAGGCGCTCTCGGACGCGGGCCTCGAGGTGCTCCACGACGACCGCGAGGAGCGCGCCGGCGTGAAGTTCAAGGACGCCGACCTCGTCGGCATCCCGCTCCGGATCGCGGTGGGCAAGAAGGGCCTCGCCGAGGGCAAGGTCGAGTGGAAGCTCCGCGGCGACAAGGCCGTGGAGCTCGTGCCCGTGGGCGAGGTGGCGCGCCGCGCCGTGGAGCGCGTGCGGGCCGGGGGCTAGGCCGGTCATGCGCGCGCGGCTCACGGTCGGGCGCGAAGGCGAGGTCCTCGTGCCTCCGCGCGAGGCGGAGGCGCTCGGGCTCGGCGGCGGCGGAGAGGTGGACCTCGTCTCCGCGCGCGGGGCGTTCGCGCTGCTCGTGCCGGCCCGCGCGGACGCGCCGCGCGCCTGGTTCGCGGGCTCGCTCGGCGCGCTCACCGTGCCCGAGGTGATCCAGTTCGTGTTCACCTCGCTCAAGACGGGCGTGCTCCTCCTCGCGTTCGGCGAGGACGCGTCGCGCGCCGCCCCCGACGCCCCCGACCGGCTGCGCCGCAAGAGCATCTACTTCCGCGACGGGCAGGTGGTGTTCGCGTCGTCGAGCGATCCCGCCGATCGCCTCGGCGCGGTGCTCAGGCGCGAAGGGCTCGTCCCGGACGAGGAGCTCGAGCGCTGCGCGCGGCTCGCGCGCGGCGGGCGCCCGCTCGGGCAGGTGCTCGTGGACGAGGGCGCGCTCGGCGCGGGGCAGCTCTACGAGGGCGTGACGCGCCAGGTCCGCGAGATCGTCCTCGGCGCGTTCGTGGAGACGACCGGCGAGTTCGCCTTCCTGGAGGGCCCGGTGGACGACGCCACCGCGGTGAAGCTCCCGGAGCGCACGCGCGAGCTCCTCCTCGCCGGGATGAAGCGGCTCGAGGAGGTCGAGGCGGCGCGCGCGGCCACGACGCCCGGGCCGGGCGAGCCGGAGGTCACGATCGAGATCGCGCCTCCCGAGCCCGCCGCGCCCGCGCGCGCGAGCGGTCCCTTCGAGACGTACCGGCGCATCTTCCTGCGCGTGCACGCCGCGCTCGTCGCGGCCACGCCCGACGCCACCGCCCGGCTCAACGGCTACCTCGAGCAGCTCCCCGAGAAGCGCCGCGCGCCGTTCGAGGGCGTGCGCGTCGCCGAGGACGGCGGCGTGGACGTCGGCCAGGTGCTCGGCAACGTGAGCGCCGCCGGCGCGTTCCGCGGCGCGGCGGCGCGGGCGCGCGCGCTCGAGGCGCTCGACGAGCTGCTCGCGTTCGCGCTGTTCGAGGCGAAGAGCCGGCTGCCGCGCGAGCGGGCCGAGGCGCTCTTGCGCGAGGTGGGGCGGATGCAGGTGGGGAAGGGGTAGCGCCGGTTCGGAGGGGTGGGCCCTCGCCGCTCGTCCCTCGGCGGGCGCTCGGCGAGCGGACTGCACGCCCCTCGAGCCACGAGTGGGCACGGCTCGAGGAGCCGTCGGGAACGTTCGCACAGGGAGGAGCCAACAGCATGCAGCCGAAGGATCGCATCTGCGCCGCCGTCGACTTCCCGTCCTGGTCCGCCGCCGAGCCGTTCGCACGCGCGGTCGCGCCGGAGGTCGGCATGCTCAAGGTCGGCCTCGAGCTGTTCGTCGCCGAGGGCCCGCCGGTCGTGCGCGCCGCGGCGGCGCTCGGGAAGCCGGTGTTCCTCGACCTGAAGCTCCACGACATCCCGAACACCGTCGAGGGCGCCGCGCGCTCCGCGGCGGCGAGCGGCGCGTCGCTCCTCACCGTGCACGCCTCCGGCGGCGCCGAGATGGTCCGCGCCGCGGTGCGCGGCGCCGGCCCGGGCGTGCGCGTGCTCGCAGTGACCGTGCTCACGAGCCTCGACGCGGCGGCGCTCGCCGCCATCGGCCTCGCCGGCCCGCCCGAGGACGCGGTGGTGCGGCTCGCGAAGCTCGCGGTGGGCGCGGGCGCGGGCGGCCTCGTCTGCTCGCCGCACGAGGTGGCCGCGGTGCGCGCCGCCGTCGGGCCTGGCCCGCTCCTCGTCATCCCCGGCGTCCGTCCCGCGGGCGCGGCGAGGGGCGATCAGGCTCGCGTCGCGACGCCCGCGGAGGCCGTGCGCGCCGGCGCGGACGTGCTCGTCATCGGGCGCCCGCTGCGCGAGGGCGGCGATCCGGCCGCGGCGGCGCGGGCGATCGCGGGGACGCTCTAGCGCGGTTCGAGCCGTGGCCGACGGCGGACCGATCTCCCAGTTCAACGTTCCGACGCCGCGGCGTAACTCGGGGCGGGACCGAGCTCAGCGGACTAGGTTTGACGACGTGACTCGTGCGCGGCCATGCCCGCGAGGCAGGCAACGGCTCGGCGTCCCGGCGTACGGCGGTGCGCCCGCAACATCTGCGAACGCGTCCCCGCGCACGGGCGAGCGCACGAAGATGGGCAGAGGGAGGACGCCATGAGGCAGAGGATCGTCTCGGTACCGGACATGATCTTGATCGCTGGAACGCGCGTCGTGCTGGGCGCCGGGATCGGGCTTCTCCTGTCCAGGAGGCTCAGAGGAGGCGTGCGCGAGGGCGCGGGCTGGGCGCTCCTCGCGGTCGGAGCCCTGACGACCATCCCGCTGATGATGAAGCTCCGGACCGCGGCGCTCGATGGGGAGCGGGGCCGAACCGCCGGCGAGTGGGCGCCGGGCGAGACCTCCGCCGCGACCGCGGTGCACTCGCCGTCTTAGGGCTCCCTGACGCGCCGTTTCGGCTCGGGAAGCCGGCCCATTGCTCAGGTGAGTCGGAAGCCGTTGCTCGTGCGATGGCGGCGGAGGTCTCGACCCCCCGTCGGCATCGCCTGCGCCCGAGCCGCGTGTATGATTCGCGCATGCCCACCGCGCCCGAGCTGCTCACCGCCTCCAAGATCGCCGTCCAGCTGAAGGTCTCCGACGCGAAGGTCAAGAACGCCATCGTGGCGCTGAAGCTGAAGCCGGCCGCGAAGAAGGGGCCGTGCAACTACTACGCGGCGTCCGACGTCGCGAAGATCAAGAAGGCGCTCGGGTAGACGGCATCGCACGTACACTCCGAGGGAGCCGCGTCATCCGGAGGGTGAGGCGGAAGCGTCGAAGCGCCTGTCCGTGAGGACGCGCGCGCACGTGCTCGACCTCGCGCGGCGAGCCGGCAACCCAGGAGATCAGCGCGCTGAGGTCGTCGGCGCAGGTTCCGTGTCCGCCGATCGGCGGAACCCCACCGTCGTTGCGCGCGTCCGGTCGCCCCGTAAGGAATGCGGCATGCGCTTCGCTCGGGCCCGGCGCAGACTCCTCCTCCTCGCGCTCCTCGCGCTCGCCGCCTGTCGCTCGGCCCGGCCGTCGGCCGGGGCCGGCGCGAAGGTCACGGAGTCGGCCGCGCCGGGACGCGATCACGCGCTGGTCGTGCGCGGCCACGTCATCCTCCCCGACGGGACGGCGATCGACGACGGCGTCGTCGTGATCGAGGGGAACCGGATCGTGCGCGTCGGTTCGGCATCGGACGTGGCGGCGCCCCCGCACGCCGAGGTGGTCGGCGGGCCTGATCGGTGGGTCATCCCTGGCCTCATCGACGCGCACGTCCACTTCTTCCAGTCGGGCAGCATCTACACACGGCCCGACGGCGTCGACCTCACGGCCCGGGTGCCGTACGCGCAGGAGCGGGCCGCGATCCGGGCGAAGATCGACGATGTGTTCCGCCGGTACCTGCGGAGCGGCGTGACGGCAGTCGTGGACATGGGGGGGCCGGAGTGGAACTTCGAGGTACGCGAGCGCGCCGCGAGGTCGCCGCTTGCCCCGCGCGTGGCGGTCGCCGGCCCGCTCCTGTCGAGCGTCGCACGCCCCCAGCTCGCGCTGGACGATCCGCCGATGGTCCAGGTGACGGATCCGGATGGCGCACGACGCGCGGTCCGGGCGCAGCTCCGACGTCAGCCGGACCTCGTGAAGCTGTGGTGGCTCGTGCCGAAGGGCGCCACGCCCGAAACGTGGCGCGCCGTCGCGCAGGCGGCCATCGACGAGGCCCACGCGGCGGGTGCGCGCGTCGCGGTCCACGCGACCGAGCTGGAGACGGCGCGCCTGGCGCTCCTCGCCGGCGCCGACGTCCTCGTGCACGGCGTACGCGACGCGCCGCTCGACGACGCGATCCTGGCGCTCGCGCGCGACCGACGCGTGCCGTGGGTGACGACCGCCGTCGTCGGCGAGGGATACTACGAGTTCCTCACGCGCGCGCCTCGCCTCTCACGCGCCGAGGTGGAGATCGCCGATCCGTTCATCGTCGCGACACTCCTCGACCCCGTCGAGCTTCCCCCCGACCTCGTGGCGCGCGCCCGTGAGCGCGGGCCGTTCGGGCCGTACCAGCTCGAGAACATCCGGCGCGAGCGCGACGCCGGTGTCCTGGTCGTCGCGGGCAGCGACGCCGGGAACCCCGGGACGTTCCACGGTCCGGCGATCCACCGGGAGCTCGAGCTGCTCGTCCAGGCAGGGCTCACGCCGGCGGAGGCGCTCGCGGCCTGCACGGGGAGCGCCTCGCGCGTCGTGAGCCGGTTCGCAGACCTCGGCGCCATCGAGCCCGGCAAGCTCGCCGACCTCGTCGTGCTCGAGGCGAGCCCGCTCGCCGACATCCGCAACACGAGCCGCATCGCGCTGGTCGTGAAGGACGGGCGTGCCCTCCGCCCCGACGAGATCCTCCCGCGCACGGCCGTGGAGGTCGTGCAGATGCAGCTCGACGCGTACAACGCCCAGGACCTCGAGGCGTTCCTCGCGACCTATGCGGACGACGCGGCCGTGGAGAGCGCCGCCGAAGGCAGGACGCTCTCGGCGGGCAAGGCATCGCTGCGCGAGCGCTACCGCGACCTCTTCGCGAAGCACCCGCAGAACAGGGCTCGCGTCGTGGAGCGGAAGACCGAGGCAGACCGGATCGTCCTCGACCACGAGATCATCACGGGTCGCGCCCCCGACAAGCCCGATCCGTGGGACGTGGGGTGGGTGCGTTACGAGGTCGAGGGCGGGCTCATCCGCAAGGTCATGCTGCCCTGACCTCGCCCCGCAGGTGATCGCTGCGCCTCCGCCAGAGAGCGCCGCGCACCATTCGCCAGGAAGAACTCGAGATCGTCCCCGGAGCGAGCGACCCACAGGTCAGATGCGGGCGCGGAGCGGGACGACCCCGTCATCTCGCTGCCGGATGAGCCTTCGACAAGTGGAAAGTGGAAGGTCCTGACCCCTCTCTTTATGACCTTTCGATGGCGCTGGTCGTCTTCCTTCGAGGGGTCAATGTCGGCGGCTACAGGACGTTCCGCCCGAGCCTCCTCGCGAGAGCGCTGAGCAAGTACGACGTCGTGAACGTGGGCGCGGCGGGCACGTTCGTCGTTCGCAAGCCCGGATCCCGCGCCAGGTTCCGCGCCGACCTGCTCCGGAAGCTGCCCTTCGAGGCGGAGGTCGTCCTCTGCGACGGGCGCGAGCTCATCCGCTTCGAGACGGAGAATCCGTTCGAAGCCGAGCCGGCACGCGCCGACGTCGTACGATTCGTGAGCATCCTCTCGAAACCTCGCCGCGTCCGGGCCTCGATTCCGTTCGCTCTTCCGGCGGACGGCGAGTGGTCGTTGCGCGTGATCGCGTCGAGGAAACGCTTCGTCTTCGGGCTCTACCGCCGTCACATGAAGACGATCGGCTATCTCGGCCAGCTCGACAGGCTGCTCGGGGCGACGGTGACGACGCGGAACTGGAACACCATCACGGCCGTGGTGGGGATCCTGAAGGGCCCGGCGAGGAACTTCCGCTGACGAGCGGGCCCGTCGCCGATCACGCACAGGCGACCGCTTCGTCCTGCGCCGAATGAGCGTCGGACAAGTGGAAAGTGGAAGGTCTCGACCCCCCCGCCGACAGGAGGGCGGCGGCGCGCGTAGCGGCCGACATGATGACAAGCCGCGAGCGGTCTGCGATGAGATTCAGAGCGGGGAGCAGCGGCCGCCCGCCGGCGAGGTGCAAGCATGGACATTCCGACGCTCACGACGGAGCGCCTCATCCTGCGGCCGTTTCGCGAAGGCGACCTCGACGCGCACGCCGCGATGAACGCGGACCCCACGGTCATGCGGTACATCGGCGAGGTCCAGGATCGCGCCGCGGCGTTCCGCACCCTGTGCGCCTTCATGGGCCACTGGTATCTCCGCGGCTACGGTCCGTGGGCCGTGGAGGAGCGCGCCACGGGCGCGTTCGTCGGTCGCGCCGGCCTCACGCGGTTCGAGCCCTGGACGGACGTCGAGGTGGGGTACGCGCTCGTCCCCTCCGCGTGGGGGAAGGGCTACGCCAGCGAAGTGGCCGCGCGGTCGCTGCGCTACGCGCACGAGGTCGTCGGCGCTCGAGGCGTCACGAGCCATATCCTCGCCGGGAACGCGGCCGCGGTGCGCGTGGCCGAGCGGCTCGGGGCGAAGTACGCGTACGACGCCGACCAGCGGGTGAAGGACGCGCTCGTACGGGTGTACGTCTATCCAGACGCGCGGTGATGCATCCCACCCCTTTCGCGCGCGCCCAGCCGGCCAGCGAATTCTCGCGCATGTCCTCCCGCCGCGCGGCGGTTATGGGTACCTCCTCTGCGGAGGAGGCTCGTGATGATCGGCCCGAAGATGCAGGAAGCTTTGAACCGGCACGTCCACGCGGAAATGTACTCGGCGTACCTCTACCTCGCGATGTCCGCCTGGTGCGAAGCGAACACGTGGAAGGGGTTCGCGAGATGGCTCCGCGTCCAGCACGACGAGGAGCTGTCGCACGCGCGCAGGAGCCTCGACTTCCTCCTGCTGCGCGGGGGCGAGGCACGGCTGGCCGCCCTCGACGCCCCCCCTCCTGCGTGGACGACCGTGAACGACGTGTTCGAGAAGGTCCTCGAGCACGAGCGGAAGATCTCGGCGTTGGTGCACGAGCTCCACGCCACCGCGAGCCAGGAGCGGGACACCGCCGCGCAGGTCTTCCTGCAGTGGTTCGTCTCGGAGCAGGTCGAGGAGGAGGCGCGAGCCGAGGAGATCGTCGAGAAGCTCCGCATGGTCGGCGACCGGCCCGGCGCTGCGCTCTATCTGGACAAGGAGTACGGCAAGCGCGGCAGGACCCCATGAACGGCCGCGGGACATGAGGGCGCACTGAAGGTGAGCCCGCCTCCGTCGCAGTCGACGCGCCCGGCGGCGTTCGCGAACCAGGTCGTGGGGCCTCCGCCGTCGAGGGTGCTCACGCCTGCCCGCCGCTGCAGCGGGCGCCCGATCGCTTCCCTCGCGCAGCGGGGCTGTAACCAGAGCGAGCCCGGTCCGTAACGCGCTCAGCGAGGACCGAATGCAAGTCTTCACGGATCAGGCAGACCCCCGGGTGGAGATCACGGACGCGAACGACGCCATCGTGGGGCGGAGCCCCGCGCTGAGGCGCGCGCTGCAGAGCGTGGCGCAGGTCGCGGCCACCGACGCGACGGTGCTCCTCCTGGGCGAGACCGGCACCGGGAAGGAGCTCTTCGCGCGGGCGATCCACGATCGGAGTCGCCGCCGGGATCGGCCGCTCGTCAAGGTGAACTGCGCGGCGATGCCGGCCACGCTCATCGAGAGTGAGCTCTTCGGGCACGAGCGCGGCGCGTTCACCGGGGCGACGCAGCGGCGCGAGGGCCGGTTTGCCCTGGCCGACGGGGGGACGATCTTCCTCGACGAGATCGGCGAGCTGCCGCTCGAGCTCCAGGGGAAGCTCCTGCGCGTCCTGCAGGAGGGTGAGTTCGAGCCCGTCGGCGGATCTCGAACGCGGAAGGTCGACGTGCGCGTGATCGCCGCGACGAACCGTGACGTGCAGCAGGGGGTGCGCCGCGGCGAGTTCCGCGAGGACCTGTTCTACCGCCTGAGCGTGTTCCCGCTCAGGCTCCCGCCGCTGCGCGAGCGCGGCGATGACGTCGTGCTGCTCGCCACGGCCATGGCGGAGAGCCTCGCCCGTCGCCTCGGCAGGGAGGTTGCGCCGCCCGGTCCCGCCGACGCCGCGGCGCTGCGGGGATACTCGTGGCCCGGGAACGTCCGCGAGCTGCGGAACGCGGTCGAGCGCGCGATCATCACCTCATCGGACGGGCTGCTGCACCTCGACCGCGTGCTCCCCACGCCCGCCCTCCCGTTCGCGACGGTGTCCGTGGGACCGCTCGGGGCCCGGCGCGTCGACGGTGAGATCCTCACGGCGCGGCGCCTGCGCCAGCTCGAGCGGGAGAACATGATCGCGGCGCTGGAGCGGACCGGGTGGCGGGTGGGCGGGGTGGGTGGCGCCGCGGCGCTCCTCGACGTCAGCCCGTCGACGTTCAAGTCGCGGATGAAGGCGCTCGAGATCAGTCGCCCGGTCATGGGTGAAGCCGCGTGACGGGAAGGCAACACGGCGACGAGGTACACGGCGGGCCGTGGTCGAGCGCCCGGCACTACGGGCGGGACCTGCTGATTTCAGCCGGTCGGCCGGCGGCTCGATTCCGCTGATGGCGTCCGTTCGCACGGCGGGGTCGCCCGCGTCCCCGGCCGTGCCGTCTACTGCTGCTACCGCAGCCCGAACGGATGACGGGTGCCGCGCCGCCTCGCGTCCCGCCTGTAACCGGAGGAGCCCGTGTGCGTATTGCGTGCGACGAGGCGTCCATGCAGGCAGTGATGGGACAGGTCGCGCTCATGATGGACGGCAGAAGCGACGTCGGCGCCGCGGGCGCGTCGCGCGCCGACCGCGCCATGGAGCGGTATGCCTGTGGTGAAGACGCGGCGTTCGGCGACGTCTACGACGAGCTGGCGCCACGCCTTCACCGCTTCGCCCTGCGATGGACCCGCAGCCGCAGCGCGGCGGAGGACGCGGTGCAGCAGACGCTCCTCCAGATCCACGCTGCCCGCCATCGCTTCGTTCGCGGCGCCGCGGTCGTTCCCTGGGCCTACGCCATCGCGCGCCGCCTGCTCATCGACCTCGGCCGCCGCGGGGTGCGTGAGGTGCTGCGGGCCGACGACGTCCGCGATCCCGAGGAGCCGTCGGCGGCCCCGTCGCCGGAGGAGGCTCTCCACCACCGGCGCGTCGCGGCCGAGGCGCAGCGCAACCTCGCCTCCCTGCCGTCAGGCTGGCGCGAGGCCTTCGAGCTCGTGAAGTTCGAGGGGCTCTCGGTGGCAGAGACGGCCGAGGTGCTCGGGATCACCCGCGGAATGGTGAAGATCCGCGCGCACCGCGCCACCGCGGCGCTCCGCGAGGAGGCCCGGCGGCTCCATGGCTCCTCGGAGTCGACGACTCGCCCGGCTCTCCGGTCGCCGCGCGACATCGAGGGAGGAACGCCGACATGATGCCCCCCGAGTCCCTGAAGATGCGCGTCCTGGAGGCGGTCAGGCAGCGCCCGGTGCCGCGCCGGACGGATACGCTCCCGTTCACCATCGGGCTCGCCGCCTTCGCCGCCGTGGCCATGTCCGGCGTGTTGCTGTGGGTCCCGCCCCTCTTCGGCGAGGTCGCGGGGCTGGCTCACGCCGCTGGACGGCCGGCCTCGAGCGGAGCCTGGATCCTGGCCGGCACCGTCGCGGTGGCCCTCGCCTCCACGTGGCTCGTCCTCCCCTCGCGGCGCTCGATGCTCTCGCCGCCGCGCGGACTGCTGCTGGCCGTCGCCATCGGCGTGCCGCTGCTGGTCGGGGCCTGGCTGGTGCTCTGGCACGGCACCTATGCCGATCCGTTCACCCGCATCGGCTGGCGCTGCTTCGCGCTCACCGCCCTGACCGCTCCCTGGCCCTTCGCGACCCTGGCCTACGCCAGCCGGCGCGTGGAGCCGCGGCACCCCGGGACGGCCGGCGCCGCCCTCGGGTCCGTGGCCGGCGCCTGGGCGGCGGTGATGGTCGAGCTCTGGTGCCCGCTGGCGACGGGGTCGCACGTCCTCCTGGGACATGTCCTGCCCCTCCTCGTTCTCGCGCTGACGGGCTCGGCCTTCGGAGTCCGGCTGTTCCGCCTGCCCAGGGTGTAGGCAGCGAGACCGACGGGCGCGCCGAGCAGGATCCCCGCGGCGGACGTGGCGAGCTCCTGCTAGGCGCCCAGCGCCGCCCCGAGGCGCTCGAGGACCGCGGGCCAGCCGCCCTTCATCCCTTCCCACGCTGCGCGGCCCATGGGCGAGTCGAGATCGAACCCCTCATGCGTGAGGGAGAGGCGCGTGCCCCCCGCCTCGGCGGAGAGGCGCCACGTGATGGTCGTGTCGAGTGAGCCCGTCGCGAACCGGTAGCTGAAGAGCCGCTCGGGCTCGACCGCGATCACCTCGCACTGCTGCTTCCCGAACTGCCCCATGTCGAGCGTGAAGCGGTGTCCGACCACCGGGCGGACGTCGCCGGCGGCCCACCACCGCGCGTGGAGCTCGGGGTCGGTGAGGGCGCGCCAGACCGCAGACGGCGGATGCGGGTAGCGCTGCTCGAGCTGGATGATTCCAGGGGTGCTCATCTCGTCTTCTCCTTGTCGAGGACTTCGCCGAGGGCCGCCAGCCGCCGATCCCAGTAGCGCGTGAACGCCTCGAGCCAGGCGTCGACCTCGGAGAGGGGACGCGGATCGAGGTGGTAGTACCGCTCGCGGCCGCGCGGCTCCTCGCGGACGAGCCGGGCCTTGCGGAGCACCTGGAGGTGCTCCGAGATGGCCGGCCGGCCCACGTCGAAGCCGCGCGCGAGCTCCTTCACGGCGCGGGGGCCCTTCCGGAGCTGCATCAGGATGTTCCGGCGGACGGGGTTCGCGAGCGCCGAGAAGACGTCGGTCTGCGGCATGGACGCAACATAGGTCGGAACATCCCGACGCGTCAACGACTCCCGACGCATCACGCCGCGGCCGCCGGAAGCGTCTCCCCGCTCACGCGTGCGCCTGCACGGGGTGACCCACGGCGTGGGTCTCCCGCGCCGTGCCGTAGACGCCGCCGAGGACCGCGCCGTAGACGAGGTGGCCCATGAGGCTGCCGAATCCGGCACCGAACGAGCCGCCGAACAGCCCCGCGCCCATCATCGGCATCACCACGAGCTGCGCCACGATCCAGGGGACGAGCCCGTACACCGCGCCGCGGATCCACGCGGGGCCCGGCAGGCGGTGCACGAAGCCGGCGGCGTAGATCACGGCGAGCACCGTCCCGATCACGAAGTGCGCGAGCCAGCCCAGGACGAGGCTCCCGCCCAGGAACGATCCGAGCATCGCGCCGATGTTCATCGGCGGCAGCCCCATGGCCGGGGCCATCAGCAGGAGGGCGGTCATCGCGGCGGTGGCGCCGAGGCCGCCGACGATGGCGCGCGTCCAGTTCAGTCGAGTCATGGAAACCTCCCCGAGGCGACCGTGCGGGAGAATCCCGCGATCGGCGTCCCTTGACGATCCGTCCTCGAGCGCGGCTCGAGATTACGGCGCTGCGTCGCCGAGCGGGGCCCGCCAGGTTTCGCGGTGGCGCCGTAATGTTCGAGCGTCTCGCGGGACCATCCTGCATGAGCGGCGCGGAGCGGGGGGCTCACGATGGTCCGGGGTCGTTTCCCGTGGCGGTCCCTCGCGAAAGCCGACAACATCGAGCGCCTCCGATGCGGAGCGCGACCACCAGGGGCGATGCTGCCGAAGGGCGTGCAGCGGAGCTCGACGATTCCGAGCTGGTACGGCGCATCCGAGCCGGAGACCGCGGCGCGTTCGCCGCGCTCGTGCGGCGGCACGGTGGAGGGCTGCTCCGCCTCGCCCGCCTCTTCACCCGCGAGAGCTCGATGGCGGAGGAGGTCGTCCAGGAGACCTGGATGGCCGTCCTCGAGGGCCTCGACGGGTTCGAGGAGCGCGCGTCGTTCAAGACCTGGCTCTACCGGATCCTCGCGAACCGCGCCCGGAGCCGGGCGGTCCGGGAAGGCCGGAGCGTCCCGTTCTCGGCGCTCGCCGACGCGGGTCCCGAGGAGCGCGTGGACCCCGAGCGCTTCGACGCCGCCGGGCGCTGGCGCGACCCCCCGGTCGGCTGGACCGACCAGACCCCGGAGCGGCTGGCGCTCGAGGCCGAGACCCGCCGCGTGATGGAGGTCGCGGTGGCGGCGCTGCCGGCCACGCAGCGCGCCGTGCTCGTCCTCCGCGACGAGGAGGGTCTCGAGACGGAGGAGATCTGTAATCTCCTCGGGCTCACCGTGACGAACCAGCGAGTGCTCCTCCACCGCGCGCGGACGCGCGTGAGGCAGGCGCTCGAGGCGTACATGCGAGGCGGACGCCCATGCTGACCTGCAAGGAGCTCACGGAGCTCGTCACCGACTACGCGGAGGGGAACCTCTCGTTCGTGGATCGCCTCCGGTTCCGCGTGCACATCGGCATGTGCCGCGACTGCCGCCGGTACGTCCGGCAGGTGAAGGCGACCGCGGCCGCGCTCGGCGCGCTGCCCGTGCCCGAGCTGTCCCCCGACCTGGAGCAGGAGCTGCTCCGGCGCTTCGACGACTGGAAGCAGACGAGGAGGTCGTGATGGCAATCACCATCCAGGTCCAGATGAGCCCCGGCTGCGGTCACGGCGAGCAGACGATCGCGCTGCTGCAGGACGTGGTCGCCGCCCTCGCGCTGGAGGCGTCGACAGAGATCGTCCACGTGCGGACCCTCGAGGACGCGGAGCGCCTCGGGTTCCGCGGCTCACCCACGGTGCTCGTGGACGGCGTGGACGTCGATCCCCAAACACCCCCGGGCGTCGGCGTCGGTTGACGCCTCTACGGCCTCGCGGGCGTGCCCCCGCGATCTCTCCTCGAGGTTGCCCTGCGGTCCGCGGCGTCGCGCGACCGTGCGGGCTAGCTTCCAACCTTCTTCCGCATGTGATCGATCACGTGCGTGTGCTCGCGCTGCGGGCTGAACATGATGAGCTCGGCGTCGACCGTGACCTTCACGTTGTGTCCGGCGGGCCAGTAGAACAGGTCGTTCTCGCGCACCGTCTCCTGCTTTCCAGCCGCGTCGGTGGTGGTCAGCTCGCCGCGCAGCACGTAGCCCCAGTGCGGGCACTGGCAGAGGTTGCCCTCGAGCCCCTGGAAGAGGGCCGTCGTGTCCACCCCGGCCGCGAGCGAGAAGTACTCCCCGCTGATCCTGCCCAGCCCCGTCGCGTCGCCCATGTCCGTCCTCTGGCGGAGAACGGCACCGGGGACCTGCAGCTTCACCTCCACGTCATCCTTGGCCACGCGCATGGTTTCGAGACCTCCGAGAAAGAAGTGCGGCTCGGCAGGTAGGGAACGTGCGCGCGAGGAGTCCACGCGGCCATTCAATCGCGTCGGAAAGCGTTCGCTCACCGGCTGCCGCGCACCGGCATGACTCTGGACTGGCCCTGACCGGGGTCGCCCTCACGGACGGGCTCCCCCGCGAGCCGAGCGCCTTCAGTGCGGCGGCGCTGCCGCGCGATCGTTCTGGGGGCCGCGCGACCTGCCATAGACGAGGCGGTACGCCCCGTAGCTCCCGAGGACACGCTTCACGTAGTCGCGCGTCTCCGAGATGGGAATCCGCTCGACCCACGCGTCGAGCTCCTCGTCGGGGCTCGCCCGCACCCACCGCCACACCGCGACCGGGCCGGCGTTGTACGCCGCCACCGCCCGCGCGGTCGAGCCCTCGAACTCCGCGAGCAGCTCCGCGAGGTACGCGGCCCCGAGCCGGATGTTGAGTCCAGGACGGTGGAGCATGCGCGGGTTCACGCGGCCGAGCTTCAGCCCCCGCGCGACGTCCCGGGCGGTTCGCGGCATGAGCTGCGTGAGGCCGAGCGCCCCCGTCGTCGAGCGAGCCGAGGGATTGAAGCGGCTCTCCTCGCGCATCAAGGCCTGCAGCAGGTCCGGATCGAGGCTCGAGGCCTTCGCCCACTGCTCGACCATGTCCCGGAACGGCAGCGGATACGTCGCGCGCCAGACGTCCGCGGTGCGGTCGTCCACCCCGCCTTTCAGCGCGGGCCCGAGCGTGGTGCGAGCGACGAGGGCCGCGGCGTTCGCGCTCCCGCTTCGCTGCAAGGCCTCCACGAGGAGGCGCGCCGCGTCCTCGGGCAGGTTGCGTCGATCGAGGGCGAGCAGCTCGGCCGTGGCCTCCGGCAGCTGCATCCGCAGGAGCTCGACGCCGGCGAGGAACCTCGGGTCGTCGCCGAGAGGACCGGCCTCCAGCGGCCAGACGGGAGCCGCCCCGCCGGACGAGGCGGCGGAGAAGGAGGCCGTCTGCACCACGTCCTGGGGGAGTCGCCCGCGGGCGAGCAGCCCGTACCACTCCGTCGGATGATCCGAGGCGAGCGCGGCGAAGGCTCGCGCGGCCGAGGCGTCGCCCTTCTCCGCGAGCGTCCGGGCCCGCCAGTAGCGAGAGCGGAGCCGCTGGTCGCGTCCGAGGCCGGGCAGGCGGTCCAGCCGGTCGAGCGCGGCCAGCGCCTCGGCGTGGGCGCCGGCGGTGCGGTGCTGCCACGCGAGCTGGAAGAGCGCCTCGGCGGCGAAGTTGCCGGTGGGGTACCGAACGGCGACCTGCTCGAGCCGCGCCAGGGCGGCAGCGCGCCTCCCGCCGCGCAGCTCGAGCTCGGCGGCGAAGAACAGCGCGTCGTCGGCGAACGGGTGATCGGGGTACTCGCGCGCCAGCGCCTCGTAGGTGCGCACCGCGTCCTGCCCGCACACCGACTGCGAGTAGCCCAGCACGTACATCGCCTGGGGGCGGAGCTCGGAGCCCTTGCACGCCTCGACCATCGGTGCGAGCGCGGCGGCGGCCTTGCGGTGCTGCCGCTCCTTCCGGAGCGCGTTGCCGATCACGAACGACGCGCTGCAGGCGTCCTCGTCCGGCAGCGGGGCCTTCACCTGCCGCGCCAGCCGCAGGGCCTCGACGTTGTCGTGGAACGCGAGGAACGACTCGGCGCGCCGCAGCCGCCACCGGTTCGGGACGGGGAGCTCCTTCAGGCGCTCCCAGACGACCTTCGCCTCGGGCGAGAGGGGGCTCGTCGCCCAGAGCTCGAGCATGGCGCGGTGCTCGCAGCGGTAGTCGCCCTTCTTCTGGCACAACCGCGCCGAGGCGAGCAGCGCCTTCCGCCGGACGCCGTCGTGGCGAGGGATGGCCGGCAGCTCGCGCAGCGGGAGCAGCGCCTCGAGCGCTCCGTCGAGCTCCAGCCCACGCTCGAGCACGCGCGACCGGCCCAGCCGCGCCTCGGCGAAGAGCGTCGAGCCGGGGCTCACCTGCGCGTAGACGTCGGCCGCGGCGCGGCGCTTCCGCAGCCGCTCCAGGGCGCGCGCCGCGTGGAAGAGGCAGTGGTCCCGCATCCGCGGGTAGTCGTCGGCGAGCGCGCGAAGCTCCGCCGCCGCCGCGGCGGGATCGTCGGCCAGCGCGGCCAGCGCGCGCAGGTAGCGCACCGGCGGCTGCTCTCCGCGCAGCATCGCCCGCGCTCGCGCGTGGCGGCCCCGGTCGAAGAGCGCCTTGGCCTCGGCGAGCTCGCCTGAGCCGAAGTAGGGCGCCAGATCCGCGTCCGTGTAACGGTGCGTCGGCGACGGCTGCGACCGCGAGGTGCTCTCCAGCAAATCCTCGAGCTGGCTCTCCGCGACGGGAGCATCCCCTTCGGCCTCCTGCGCGGACGCCGCCGCCGCCCACATCGCGGCGCCGAGCAAGGCGAGCCAGCGACGCCCGGATCGCAGGGTGAGCCGATGCGAGCCGGTATGCCTCGTCACTCCTTGCACGGATGAGGATCAGTGTACCGATCGATCCGCGCGCGTCACTCCCACAGCCCGCGCGCAGGGCCGCGAGGTGCTTACATCGGCGACCGTTCGGCGCGGGCGGTGCGGCGTCGAGCCGCCACCGCCCGCGGGGACCTCACGAACGGTCACGGAGACGGATACGCGGCGCCGAGCGTCCGGGCCGCCGGGGTCGCTCCGTCCGCCGCGCGCTCGCGCCCGCCCTGGGCGCGAAGCGCGGCCGCGGCATCGACGACCGTGCGGCCGATGGCGCCGAGCAGCACGCCTGGAATCATCAGGATGCCCGCGATGGGCACGATGATCGCGAGGGCGACGAGGATGCCGATCGTCGCGAAGACCTGACCCGAAGAGTACGACCCCTGCCCGACCGTGTTCGGCTGATGCACCGTGTCCTCCCTGCGTTGGGGAGGAATCGTGCGCCCGAACGGCCGGCGAGCGGGACACGCAAGAACGGATGCTTCATCAGCGGAGGTTATGACTCGGGACCACGGAAGCAACCGAACGTGATCACCTCCGGGGCGACCGCGTCGCAGCAGTTCACCCGGAGCGAGGGCTCCTGCCCCGGCCGCCGAGCGCTACGGAGGCGTCGGCAGCGTCTGGAAGCGCACCTCGCCCGGCGTGAAGTAGCCTCCGAGGCCGACGAGCGTCACGAGCCGTGTCCCGTCGGCGGAGGCCGCGAGCCCCCGGTCGAGCAGTGCGCGATAGCTCGCCTTCGACGACGAGCTCCGCCTCGCCAGCTCCCTGCCGGTCGGCCCGTCGTAGATCCAGACGTCCGTCGCGTCGTAGTAGGAGTCCGTGCCTCCGATGACCATGCCGTTCCAGAGGCAGATGACCGAGTTCGGGTAGGCAGCGCCCGGGAGCACCTGGGTCTGCGTGTGCGTCACCACGCTCACGCCGGGGAACTGGTAGATGCCGCCGCTCGCGAAGTAGGCCATCTGGCCGTCTCCGCTGATGCAGGCCTGGCCGTCGGCGCCGGAGACCGGGCCGTTGAACGCGTCGCTCACGACGAGGCCGCCCCCGGCGAGCGCGGTGAGCTTCACCTTGTCGACGCTCCCGAAGTCGGCCGCGACGTAGGCGCTGTCGGGGGAGGTCGCGAGGCTCTGGGCCCAGATCGCCGCGCTGAACCGGGCCGTGTGCTCGACGCCCGTCGCGAGGTCGTACATGCGGGAGGACGGCGTGACGAGCGTGGGCGAGCCGCCCGGCTGGAACCACGCGACTCCACCGCCGTACGGCGTGGTCCCGGACAGGGGCGTGGACACGTACTGCTTCAGGATGGAGCCGGTGACGGCGTCCACCGCGGTGACCCTGAAGTTCGTCTTGTCGTACACGAAGAGCGTCTTGCCATCGCCGCTCACCGCCATCGCGCCGGCCGCTGCGACGACGCCGGTGAACGTCCGCACCGCCGTCGCAGCGTAGACGTCATAGCCCGTGACGTCCGCGCCGCCGTTGTTGAGGAACACGATCGGCTCGACGGGGCTCGCCGCGGCGTGAACCGCCGCGATGGAGAGGCTCGTGTCCACCGGTGACGCGCTCAGGACGGTCAGGCCGACCCGGATCGTCTGCGTGTTCTCGACGGACGGATCCGACGAGACGACCGTGACCGTGGCGAAGTGCGTCCCGGCGGCGAGGCCCGTCGGATCGGCCGAGAGCGTGACGGCCTGCCCCGTGACGCCCGACGAGGTCACGGTGAGCCACGCCTGGTCGGAGGTCGCGTCCCACGGGACGTCGGTACGGCCGGTCGGGCTCACCACCGGGACGGCGCGCGAGAGCACCGAGCGCGAGGGCGAGGAGGACAGCCCCACGCCGGCCGCGCCGACGACGAGGAGGTTCGCCTCCCGGTTGAACGTGACCGGCAGCGTCTTCGCGAGCACGAGCTCGCCCACGGTGACGGTGACCTTGACCTGGCCGGTGTAGGTCCCGCCGATCATCCCCGCGTCGTTCGCGGTGAGCTGGAGCGTGACCCCGGCCGCGTCGACCGTGCCGCTCGTGGCGCTCGACACGAGCCAGGACCCGCCGGAGGCCGTCGTCGGCTCCACCGTGAACGGGTGGCCGGCCGAGCCGGCGCCGAGCGTGAACGTTAGGGGCTGCGGCGCGCTCGACAGGCCATCGGCGCCGCCGAGGACGATCGCGGTCTGCGTGACGGAGAGGACGGGAGCGGTCACCTCGACCGAGAACGCGAGGCTCGCCGTGTCCTGGGCGTTCGCCGTGCTCGTGACGGAGACGCGGCCCTGGTACTTGCCCGGCGCGAGGCCGGACACGTCCACGCTCACGGCGAGCGTCGCGTCCGCGCTCTGCACGCCGGTCGGCACGCGGAGCCAGCTCGCGTCGGTGGACGCCGTCCAGTCGCGCCCGGGAGCGCGCACGGCGAGCGAGACGGAGTCCTGCGTCCGGGTCCCGCCGTAGGTGAACGTGGACGCGTAGGCGGTCCCGGTGATCGCGATCCGGGGCGCCACCGTCAAGGTGACGGTCACGTCCTGCGACGCGAGCACGTTTCCGTTCGCGTCGGCGGTGCCGACCGCGAACGTGCTCGAGTACTGCCCGGGCGCGATGGACGTGGTCAGGATCGAGACGACGACGCTGCACGACCGGCCCTGGCACGGGATGGTGATGCCGAGCCAGCTCGGCTGGGTCTGGCCGTTCCGGTAGCCGGCGCCGACGTAGGTCACCCCGTCTCCGGTGACCTGCAGGCTCAAGCTGACGCTCGAGGGCGGGGTCGTTCCCTGGAGCACGGAGAAGGACGCCGAGTTCGCGCTCAGCGTGAAGGCGCCCGGCGCTCCGGGACGCGGACCCGAGCCGGACGACGAGCCGCTGCTGCATCCCGCCATCACGACCGCCAGCACGACGCACGACCACCTTGCCGCAACGCGCATGGATCCCCCTCGACGATGGGGTACGCCGCGGAGGCGCGACCCGCAGGGTCGGAGGACTGGTAGCAGATGGCGCGCCGCTTCGCCAACACCGTGCGTGCAGCGACCGGGGGTGAAGCGGAGCCATCGTGTCCGCGCGTGCGATGCGCTGCGGAGATGTGGGAGATCCGGCGAAGCCGCCGGCGGCCGCCACAGGGACCGCGAGCGGCGTCTGCCCGGCACGCGGTCTCCCGACTCGCGAATCGGTCGCTGCGTCGGGGGAGGGGCCGCCATTCGGCGCATGCCGCGCCTGGAGGGGACGCGCGCTGCGGGCGCGAGGTCCACGGGAGCGGACGGATCCTGCCGCTCGCTCCTCGCGGCACCCTGCTCGTGTGCCGCGGAGGGCGCGAACCCGTGCGCCGTCAAGGCTCGGCGGATCGCGTGCGGCGGGATGCCTGCCCCGAGCCGGTCAACGGATCGTGAGCGCACGAGGACCGCGCGGCGGGCCGCCTGGGCGTGCCGGGGTCACGCAGGTGAGCCGTCCTCACCCCGCGTGAAAAGTGGGTGATCGCGCCGCGGGGCGCGTGCCCGGGAGTAACGTCGTCCGTGCGCACCGCCAGCCGCTCACAGGCAATGGCGCGCGGAGGAACGGCGTATGGCGATCGCTCGTCGTCGACCCTCGGCGTTTGCTTTCCCGGTCATCGTCGCCTCGGTGCTCGCCGCGCTCGCGGTCGCTGCGTCCTGCGGCACGAGCTCGAACGGCAAGTCCTCGGAGGTCGCCGCGGACGTGGCCTGCGGGGAGGGCGAGACGAACTGCGGCGGGGCGTGCGTCGACACGGGGAGTGACGCGCGCAACTGCGGCACGTGCGGCAACGCGTGCTCGACGGGCTCACTCTGCTCGCACCGGAAGTGCGGCGCGTCCTGCGCCGAGGGCGAGACGACCTGCGGCGGCGCCTGCGTCGACCTCCAGACCAGCGCGGCAGCGTGCGGCGGCTGCGATCATCGCTGCGCGAGCGGGCAGGACTGCCGCGACGGGACCTGCGAGGCGGCAGGGTGCATGGGCGGGACCTCGAGCTGCGGCGGCGCCTGCGTCGATCTCTCGTCGAGCCCGACGAGCTGCGGCACCTGCGGCAACGCGTGCGCCGCCGGCCAGGCGTGCTCAGGCGGACGGTGCCAGGCCACCTGCGCCGAGGGGCAGTCGAGCTGCGGTGGCGCCTGCGTCGTGCTCAGCTCGAACCACGACCACTGCGGTCGCTGTGGGAACGCCTGCGGCCAGGGGCAGTATTGTTCCAATGGTACCTGCGCGGCGGGGTGCGCGCAGGGGCTCACGGCCTGCGGCGGCGCGTGCGTCGACACGCGGACCGACGTGGCCCACTGTGGGACGTGCGGCCATCCGTGCGGGGCCGGCCAGACGTGCCAGGGTGGTGCGTGCAGCGGCGGCGCGCTCACGTGTCCCGTCAACGCGACCGCCTGCGGTGACGCCTGCGCCTACCTCCAGTCCGACTACTTCAACTGCGGGACCTGCGGTCACGTCTGCGGGACGGGCGAGAAGTGCGAGGGCGCAGCGTGCAAGCAGGTGTGCCCCACGGATCGTCCCTGGGACTGCAGCGGGACGTGCGTCGACCTGGAAGCCGACGCGAAGAACTGCGGCACCTGCGGGACCGCGTGCGCGAGCGGTCAGGCGTGCAGCGGAGGCGCCTGTGGTGGCGGTCCGCGGACGTGTCCCGTCAACGCGACCGCCTGCGGCGACGCCTGCGCCTATCTCCAGTCCGACTACTTCAACTGCGGGAGCTGCGGCCACGTCTGCGGGACCGGCGAGAAGTGCGAGAACGCGCAGTGCAAGCAGGTGTGCCCCGCGGACCGTCCCTGGGATTGCAGCGGGACGTGCGTCGACCTGGAAGCCGACGCGAAGAACTGCGGCACCTGCGGCACCGCCTGCGCGGCCGGCCAGGTCTGCACGGGCGGAGCCTGCGCCGGAGGGGCTGCGCCCACCTGTCCGGTGAACGCGACCGCCTGCGGCGACGCGTGCGTCTACCTCCAGTCCGACTACTTCAACTGCGGGAGCTGCGGCCACGTCTGCGGGGCGGGCGAGCAGTGCCAGGGCGCATCGTGCAAGCAGGTGTGCCCCGCGGACCGGCCCTGGGACTGCAGCGGGACGTGCGTGAACCTCGAGACCGACGCGAAGAACTGCGGCACCTGCGGGAAAGCCTGCGCGGCCGGCCAGGCCTGCACGAGCGGGGCCTGCGCCGGAGGGCCCGCGCCGACCTGTCCGGTGAACGCGACCGCCTGCGGGGACGCGTGCGCCTATCTCCAGACCGACTACTTCAATTGCGGCACCTGCGGCCACGTCTGCGGCGCCGGGCAGAAGTGCATCGGCGCGACCTGCACGCAGGTGTGCCCCGTGGAACACCCCTGGGACTGCAGCGGGACGTGCGTCGACCTGCGCAGCGACGCGAAGAACTGCGGGACTTGCGGGACGGCCTGCGCCGCCGGGCAGACGTGCCACGACGGCGCCTGCAGGACCTGATCGCGGCGCACCGCCCGAAGCGGCGAAGGCGAGCTACTACGTGGGCGCCCCCGCCCTCCGCACGATCGGCGGCTTCGCCTTCACGACGCGCTCCGCCTTCGCCGGCTCGGCGGTCGCCTGCGCGAGCTTCACGTGGGGGAGCGGCTTGCCCTTCGCGAAGGCGGCGTTCTCGCCGTAGCGCGCGACGATCTTCTTCTTCGTGTCGAGCCCGGTCGCCTCGATGACGAAGGTCGGGACGCGCCGGGCGCGGTGATCCGCGACCCAGCGCGTGATCGCGCCGGCTCGCGGGACCGCGACCGCGACGTTCCGGCGAGCGGCGCGCCTCGGGGGGGCGGGAGCCTGGGTGTGCGCGCGCGCCGCCACGGCGGCGTCGATGGCCCGCCGGAGGGATGGGAGCGCGCGGGTGATCGCTGCCTCCACCGCCGCCTCGATCGCCTCGTCGATGGACCGCCTCGTCGTTCTCGCCGCCATGTCGCTCCTTCGCGCAGCCGAAGAGGCGTGCGGTCATCGAGCAATATGCCGATCGATGCGGGATGACAACGGACTTGCGGCGAAGGCGGCGCCGCGCGGTCAGCGCCCGGCGCGGCGGAGGAGCACGTAGATGGCCCCCGCCCCGCCGTCCACGGGGCGGGCGCTCGCGAACGCGAGCACGTGGCGCGCGAAGCGGCCGGTGGCGAGCCAGGTCTTGAGCGCGTCCTTGAGGACGGGGAGCTGGTCCTTCGAGTGGAGGCCGCGGCCGTGCACGATGAGCACGCAGCGCTTCCCCGCCTGGCGCGAGCGGCGGAGGAAGTCCTCGACCGTGCCCTTCGCCTCGTCCCGCGTCATGCCGTGGAGGTCGACGTGCCCCTGGACGGCGAACTCGCCGCGGCGGAGCTTGCGCGCGAGGTTCGCGTCCAGGCCGGACATCCGGCCCTCGATGAACTCGTCGGTGTCGGCGAGATCGAACGGCGCGTCGCCCGAGACGAGCGCGCGCAGCTCGTCGATGGCCTCGAGGTCGGGGTGCCAGAACGTGCCGGCCGCGGGCGGCGGGGGCGGGGGGGCCGCGACGCCGTGCCCGGGGTCGAGCGGGCGCACGCCCGAGAGCGCGACCTCCCACAGCTCCTCCTCGGTCGGCTCGGGCGCGGGGCGCGGCGGCGGAGGTGGGGGCGGCGGCGCACGCGGCGCGGGGGGCGCCGCCTTCGCGAGGTCCTTCAGCTTGCCGAAAGGATTGTTGAACGGCTTCTTCCCCACCGTCCGACTATAACTGCGCGTAGCGTGGACATCGAGGTTCAGTGCCCCTATTGCGGCGAGTGGGTCGTCGTGTTCGTCGATCCCGGCGGCGGCGAGGAGCAGACGTACGTGGAGGATTGCCCGGTCTGCTGCCGGCCGTGGACCGTGCACGCGCGCGAGGAGGAGCCCGGCGGGTTCGCGGTCGGCCTCGCGCGGGTGGACGACTGACCCCCGACGTGGCATGGAAGCGCGGGAAGTTCACACTCGCGCAACACGCACCTGCCACAATGGCGGGCCGCGCGGCTCCCGCCCCGCCGGATCGGAAGGCGCCATCATGTCCATCGTCTCCGTCGAGCACGTCTCCAAGGACTACATGCTGGGGAAGACCGTCGTGCCGGCGCTGCGCGACGTGTCGCTCGCGGTCGGCAAGGGCGAGTTCCTCTCCATCGCCGGCCCGTCCGGCAGCGGCAAGACGACGCTCCTCAACCTCGTCGGCTGCGTGGACACCCCGAGCGCGGGGCGCGTCATCGTCGCCGGGCAGGACACGGCCCGGCTCTCCGAGCGCGCCCTCACCGAGCTCCGGCTCCGCACCATCGGCTTCATCTTCCAGAGCTTCAACCTCGTCTCGGTCCTCTCGGTCTTCCAGAACGTCGAGTTCCCGCTGCTCCTGCAGGGCGGCCAGACGCGCAAGGAGCGGGCGGAGCGGGTGCTGGCCCTGCTCGACGCGGTCGGGATCGCCGAGCACGCGCGCCACCGCCCGAGCGAGCTCTCCGGCGGCCAGCGGCAGCGCGTCGCCATCGCGCGCGCGCTCGTGACGCGCCCCGCGCTCGTGCTCGCCGACGAGCCGACCGCGAACCTCGACTCCGAGACCGGCGGCAACATCATCGACCTCATGAAGGAGATGAACCGCCGCGACGGCACCACGTTCATCTTCTCGACGCACGATCCCAAGGTGATGGCGCACGCGAGCGCGCTCGTCAGGATCGAGGACGGGCGCATCTCGAGCCGCGAGGACCTCGACGCCGCCCGGCGCGCGGGAGGGCGCTGATGGCCCCCCGGCGCGACGCGGCGCGGGTGCTCCTGCGCATCGCCTTCCGGAACCTCCTCGCGAGCCCGGTGCGCACCGGGATCCTGGGCGCGATCGTGCTCGTCGGCGCGCTCATCGTGGTGGTGGGCTCGTCGGTGCTCGACTCGATCGACCGCGGGATGCGCACCTCCATCCAGGGGAGCCTGGGCGGCCACCTGCAGGTGTACGACGCGCGCTCGGAGGGCGCGCTCGAGCTCTACGGCGGGCTGCGCGGCGAGTCGCTGCTCGAGCCCATCGAGGACTTCTCGCGGGTGAAGGCGGTGCTCGGCCAGGTGCCGAACGTGAAGCAGGTCGTGCCCATGGGCATCGACCAGGCGTTGGTCGCGACCGGCAACGCGTTCGACCTCGCCCTCGAGCGGCTGCGGGGCGACGTGCGGCGGCTGGAGGGGGGCGAGGACGGGCCGGAGCTCCGTCGCGACTACGCCGCCCACGCGGCGCACGTGCGCCGCATGGTCCAGCTCCTGCGCGACGAGATCGCGCAGGCGCGCGAGATCTCGGATCCGGAGGGGCGCGAGGCGGCCGAGCGGAAGAGCGAGTGGGAGGCGCTGCAGCGCGCCGCCACCGACGCGTTCTGGCGCGACCTCGACCGCGATCGTTACGGCAGCCTGGAGTTCCTCGAGAACCGCGTGGCGCCGCTCGCGATGGACACCGCGTTCACGTTCCTGCGCTACGTGGGGACCGACGTGGACGCGTTCTTCCGCGCCTTCCCGCTCGCGGAGGTGGTGAAGGGGGAGCGGATCCCCACCGGCCAGCGCGGCGTGCTCGTCGGCAAGCAGTACGCCGAGGAGTGGCTGAAGCTCAAGAACGCGCGGCGGCTCGACCAGATCAAGGACGCGCGCGACCTGCGCGGGCGGAGGATCGCCGGCGACGAGGAGCTGCAGCGCTGGGTGCGCGAGAACCGGAGCGGCATCCGGGAGATCCTGCTGCAGCTCGATCCCATCCGCGCGGACGCGCTCGCGCAGGAGCTCCGCCCGGCGCTCGGCGCGCCCGCGGCCGAGCCGCTCGACGCGCTCCTCGGGCGGCTGTTCGCGGCCACCGACGAGAGCTTCGACCGGCAGTACCGGATCTTCTACGACGTCGTGGCGCCGAAGCTGCGCCTCTACCAGATCGACGTCGGCGACACGATCACCATCAAGGCGCCCTCGAAGAGCGGCTACTTCAGCTCGGTGAACGTGAAGGTCTACGGGTTCCTGCAGTTCAAGGGGATCGAGCGCTCCGGCATCGCGGGCATGATGAGCGTCCTCGACCTCATGAGCTTCCGCGACCTGTACGGCTACCTCACCGCCGAGAAGGCGGCGGAGATCCGGGCGCTGCAGAAGTCGATGGGGACGCGCGAGATCGACCGCGAGCGGGCGGAGGCGGAGCTGTTCGGCGCCGCCGACGGCGGGCTCGTCGGCGAGGCGCACGTCGCCGAGATCGACGAGGGCGCGCTCGTGAAGCGGCGCGAGGAGGAGCGGGCGAGCGCGGCGGACCTCGCGGCGCACGTGTACTCGCAGGAGGAGCTCGAGCACGGGGTGGCGCTCAACGCGGCGCTGATCCTCGACGACCCGCGCCTGCTCCGCCGCACCGAGACGGACGTGCGCAAGGCGATCGCGGATGCCGGGCTGGGGCTCAAGGTCGTGGACTGGCAGGAGGCAGCCGGCCTCGTCGGCCAGTTCGTGACGCTCCTCCGGGTCGTGCTCTTCACCGCGGTCGTCATCTTCTTCGCCATCGCGCTCGTCATCATCAACAACGCGATGGTCATGGCGACGCTGCAGCGGGTGAAGGAGATCGGGACGATGCGGGCGATCGGGACGCAGCGCCGCTTCGTCGTGACGATGCTCCTCGTGGAGATCGCGACGGTCGGGCTCGTCTTCGGGCTCGCCGGCGCGGCGCTCGGCGGCGCGGTGGTGTGGGGCATCCGCGCGGCGGGCGGGATCCCCGCGGTGACCGACCTCCTCTACTTCGTCTTCTCGGGGCCCGCGCTGTTCCCGCGCCTCGGGGCGCTCGCGGTCGGGGGCTCGCTCGCGGTGGTGCTCCTCGTGGCGATCCTCTCCGCGCTCTACCCGGCGCTCATCGCGATGCGCGTCACGCCCGTCGAGGCGATGGCCACGGAGGACTAGCGTGCTCGGCGTCGACCTCATGATCGCGGGCCGGAACCTCGCCCGCCACACCCGGCGGAACCTGTTCCTCGGCGGCGCGCTCGCGGCCGTCACGGCGCTGCTCGTCCTCCTCGGCGCGCTCACCGCCGGCATGGAGTCGGCGATGATGCAGTCCGCCACGACCCTCATGACCGGCCACGTGAACGTGGGCGGGTTCTTCAAGATCACGAGCGGCAGCGCGGCGCCGCTCGTGTCGCAGTACCCGCGCGTCCTCGAGGCGGTGCGCGCGAAGGTGCCGGAGCTGGACTACGCCACCGTGCGCGGCCGCGGCTGGGCCAAGGCCGTGTCGGAGCACGTCTCCATGGACCTCGTGCTCGCCGGCGTGGACGTCGCGCACGAGCCGACGTTCCGCAAGGTGCTGCACGTCGTGGACGGGGACCTCGAGGCGCTCGCGCAGCCGGGGACGGTGCTCCTCTTCGAGGGCCAGGCCGAGCGGCTCAAGGTGAAGGTGAACGACGTCCTGACGCTCTCGGCGCCCACGGCGCGCGGGGTGAACAACACCGCCGACGTGCGCGTCGCCGCGATCGCGCGGAACGTGGGGCTCCTCTCCGCGTTCTCGGCGTTCATCCAGGCCGACACCCTCCGCGAGCTGTACGGGCTCTCGCCCGCGACGACGGGCGCGATCCACCTGTACCTGCGCGATCCCAGGGACGCGGCGCGCGTCGCCGCGCGTCTCAGGACGGCGCTCGCCGAGGCGGGCTACCGCGTGATGGAGCCGGAGGCGCAGCCCTACTGGATGAAGCTCATGCAGACGGTGCCGAGCGAGGACTGGACCGGCCAGAAGCTCGACGTCACCACCGCGGACGACGAGATGGGACAGTTCAAGCAGTTCATCCTGGCGCTGCGCGTCGTCACCGGGCTCCTCGTCGTGATCCTCATGGTGGTGGTCGTGATCGGCATCCTCAACACGCTCGCCATCGCCATCCGCGAGCGGACCCGCGAGATCGGGGCGCTCCGCGCCATCGGCATGCAGCGGCGGAAGGTGCTCTGGCTCTTCGTCCTCGAGACCGCGCTCCTCGGCCTGCTCGGCACGGCCGCCGGCGTCGCGGTCGCCCTCGCCGTCGCGGGCGCCGTGAACGCCGCCGGCATCGCGCTCCCCGAGGCGGTGCAGGTGTTCCTCGCGCAGGAGCGGCTCCGCTTCCTGCTCGATCCGGGCGCCATCGCGGCGGACGCCCTCGTCCTCGCCGCGATCGCCGTCGCCGCCTCCGTGTTCCCTGCGCGCCGCGCCGCGCGCCTGAAGCCCGTCACCGCCATGCACCACGTCGGGTGAGCCCTCCCATGCACCGTGCCCTCGCGTTCCTGGCGCTCGCCGCCGCCCTCGCCGCCGGCCCCGCCGCGGCGCTCACCCCGCAGGAGCTCGCCAAGGTCGTCGCGACCATCGACGAGCGGCAGCGCAACTCCGGCGACTGGAAGGCCCTCTGCTACATGGAGGCCAAGGAGAAGGGGAAGACCGACGTCGTCTACGAGCTCGTCGTCTACCGGCGCGACGAGGACGACAAGCAGATGTTCCTCTTCACGAAGCCGCGGGCGGAGGCGGGGAAGGGCTACCTCCGCATCGACAAGAACCTCTGGCTCTACGACCCCGCGGTGGGGCGCTGGGAGCGGCGCACCGAGCGCGAGCGGATCGGCGGCACCGACACGCGCCGCGGCGACCTCGACGAGTCGCGGCTCGTCGAGGAGTACGACGCGAAGTTCGAGGCGGACGAGAAGCTCGGCGTGTACGGCGTCCACCGGATCCTGCTCGTCGCGAAGCCCGGGGTGGACGTGGCCTTCCCCCAGGTGCGGCTGTGGGTGGACCAGGCGACCCTCAACGTGCTGAAACGCCAGGAGCTCGCGCTCTCCGGCCGGCTGATGCGCACGGCCTACTACCCGCGCTGGAAGAAGGTGTTCTCGCCGTCGAAGGGCGCGGACGTCTGGTACCCCGAGGAGATGCGGCTCTTCGACGAGATCGAGAAGGGCAACTCGACGCTCATCCTCATCAAGGAGATCGACCTCCGCCCGCTCGCCGCGAACCTGTTCACGAAGGCGTGGCTGGAGTCGAAGAGCCGGTGAGGGCCGCCACCCGACCGCCGGCCGCCGGCGGCGGGGGCGGGGGCGGGGGCGGGCTGGCGCGGTCGAGACGAACCCGCGTCGCCGGCGTCGCGATGGAATGGAGAGGCCGATGAGGATCGCAGCTGCGCTCGTCGCGCTCGCCGCCGCCACCGCGGCGCTCGGGCAGGATCGACCCACGGAGGACGAGCTCTTCGGGAAGCCGCCCGCGGAGTCGCCGCCGGCGGCCGCGCAGCAGGAGCCGAAGGAGCCCGCGCCGCGCCCCGGGGAGCCCGCCGCGCCCGCGCGGCCCGAGGAGGCCGAGCTGTTCGGCGGGACCGGCTCCCCGAACGCGGCGCCGCCGCCGGCGGGCCGGCTCGTGGACCGCGCCGAGGCGGAGACGCTGCGCATCGGCGGCCAGCTCTACCTGCGCGCGCAGGCGCTCTGGCAGGAGGACGTTCCGCCCGCGGACTGGGCGCTCTCCTCGCCGAACCTGCTCGACCTGTGGCTCGACGCGCGGCCGAACGACCGCGTCCGGGCGTTCGTGCTCGGGCGCATGCGCTACGATCCGACGGCGCCCGTGACCTCCGGGGCGCCCTCCCTCTCCGCGGCGGAGCAGGGGATCCTCGGCTACGGCACCTCCACGGGCGGGATCGCCGCGGGCGTGCGCGGCCCGCGCGCGGTCCTCGATCAGCTGTGGGTGAACTTCGACGTCGCCCGGCGCGTCTTCGTGACGGCCGGCCGGCAGCACGTGAAGTGGGGCGTCGGGAAGTTCTGGAACCCGACCGACTACCTCCACCCGGTCCGCCGCGATCCCCTCGCCGTGTTCGACGAGCGCACCGGCACGACGATGGTGAAGGTCCACGTCCCCTGGGAGCGGCGCGGCTGGAACGCCTACGGCGTGGCGCTGCTCGACGACGCCGCGGGGGTGGACACGCCCACGAACAGGCTCGGCCGGGTCGGGGTCGGCGGCCGCACCGAGGTGGTGCTCGGCACCGTCGAGCTCGGCGCGGACGCGCTCACCCAGGACGGGCACCGGCCGCGCTTCGGGATCGACGCCTCCGCCGGCGTGTGGGACCTCGACGTCTACGCCGAGGCGGCGCTCCGCACGAGCCGCGACGCGCCCCGCTGGCGCGAGGTGAGCCCCGGCGCGCCGCTCGTCATTCGCTTCGGGCGCGTCGATCCGCAGGGCTTCACGCCCGCCGCGGTCGTCGGCGGGAGCTGGTCCGCGAAGTACAGCGACGAGGACACGGTCACGCTCGGCGCGGAGTACTCCTTCGACGACGCCGGCTACGACTCGAAGGGCGTCTACCCGTTCCTGCTCGCCGGGGCGCCCGAGCTCACCGGCGATCCCTCCGCCCCGCTCCGCCAGCGCGACCCCACCGCGTTCCGCCCCTTCTACCTGGGCCGCCACTACGCGGGCGCGTTCGTGCTGCTGCCCTCGCCCGGCACCTGGAACGACACGACCTTCACGGTCTCCGTCCTGGGGAACCTGTCCGACCGGAGCTTCGTCGCCCGGCTCGACCACGCGCTGCTCGCGCTCACCTACCTGCGCGTGGAGTCCTTCGTCGCCGCGTCCTTCGGGGCGCGCGGGGGTGAGTTCCGGCTCGGCGTGGACGTGCCGCTCTCCGACGTGGCGCCGGGCCTTCCGCCGGACGTCACCATCTCGGTCCCGCCGCCCGTCGTCCAGCTCGGCGTCGCGCTGCGGGTGAGCCTCTGAAGCCATGACGGGGCCGCAGCCCCGCGCGGCGCGCCGGGGCTCACACGAGGCGCGGCACGCGCCCGCGCTTCTGCGCCTTGAAGTACGCGGCCCAGCGCTTCTTCGCCCAGTGGCCCACCACCGGCAGCGGCACGAGCCGCTCCTTCGCGTCGTCGCGGTAGACGAACGCGCCGCCGTCGCCCGTGTCCATGAGGCACACGATCGCCATGTGCGCGAGGTACGAGGCGCGCGCCGGGCGTCCGCAGTCCACCGCCGCAGCGTTCGCGGCGGCGGTGCGCGCCATGACCTCGGCGAGGTGGCCCTGCTTGGCCCGCCACGCGGGCCCTTCGAGCGCCGCGACGTCTCCCACGGCCCAGACGCCGGGCAGCCCGGGAACGGCGCAGCCCGCGTCGACGGTGACGAAGCCCGCCTCGTTGCGCGGCAGGGCGGAGGCCTTCGCGACGGGGTGCCCGTCTCCGGCGGGGATGAAGGCGACGAGGTCGGCGCCGATGCGCGCCCCGTCCTCGAGCGACACGCCCTCGGCCGTGAACGCCGCGATCTTCTTCCCGTAGCGGCTCTCGATGCCGCGCCGCGCGAACATGCGCGCCACGGCCTCGACCGCCCGCGCGCCCATCCGCTCTCCGGGCCGCGGCATCGGCGCGAAGAAGGTGAGCGCGAAGCGGTCGCGGAGGCCGCGCCGGCGGAGCAGCGTGTCCACGTTGAAGATCATCTCGAAGGCCGGGCCGCCGCGGACCGCCGAACCGTCCTTGGGGTTCCCGCCGAAGCCGATGGCGATGCGGCCGGCGCCGCGCGCGACGAGCGCCTGGAGCGCGTCCTTGAACCGGCGCGTGCCCTCCGGATCCCCGCCGAGCGTCTGCGTGTGCTCGATGCCGGGAGGACGCAGCCGGGAGGCCCCGAGCGCGAGCACGAGGTGGTCGGCGGTGTACGTCTGCGTCCCGACCGTCGCGCGCTTCGCCGCGCCGTCGACGGCGTCCACGCGTCCGACGACGAGCCGGAACCCGCGCTCGCGGGCGACGGTCTCGAGGTCGAGACACGCGTCCTCGAACCGTGATTCGCCGGTGGGGATCCAGATCGACGTGGGGTAGATGAAGAGGTACGGACGCTCCGTCACGAGCGTGACGTCGTAGCCGCGGCGCCGGAACTGGATGGCGCTCTCCAGGCCGGCGAAGCCGCCGCCCAGCACGAGGACGCTCCTGGACATCGCGAGGACTCCTTCCGGGGGCGGCGACGCGCCGCTGACGCGTGGGAGCCACGGGGCGCAAGTTCGTTTCGGCGAGGAACCGTTCCGAGCGCGGGTGGCTCGGACCACGCCTGAACGGGAGGGGCCATGGCGAGCATCGGGATGGAGAAGGTGAGCAGCTGGGGGTTCGATCAGGCGCTCGAGCGCGTCCCCGAGCTGCTGAAGGGCGAGGGATTCGGCGTGCTGACGCAGATCGACGTCCAGGCGACGCTGAAGGAGAAGCTGGGCGTCGACTGGCGCAGGTACCGCATCCTGGGCGCCTGCAACCCGTCGCTGGCGCACCGGGCGCTCTCGGCGGTCCCCGAGGTCGGGGTCCTGCTGCCGTGCAACGTGGCGGTCTACGAGCGCGACGACGGCAAGGTCGTGGTCCGCGCGGTCGATCCCATGCAGACCATCGCCGCGGCGGAGCCCGCGCTGGGCGAGATCGCGGGCGAGGTCCGGGCGCGTCTCGAGCGGGTGCTCGAGAAGATCGGATAGGCGTGAAGTGAACGATCTCCTGCTGTTCGTCCTGTTCTTCGCCGGCTGGATCCTCCTGCAGCGGGTGCTGTTCCCTCGGCTCGGCGTACCCACTTGAGGAATGCCCCCTCGCCCCCGTGACGGGGCGAACGAGAACAGCAACGACGCCGACGGCTGCTAGAAGCCTGCGGCTTCACCGTGGGAGAGCGAGAGCGGTTCGTTCGGCCCCAAGGGCCCATCCGCCGCGGGAGGGCCCCGCGCGAAGCGCGGGAGGGGCGAAGCCCCTCCGGCGGGGAGCCGTCGCGGGGGGGGGGGGGGGGGGGGG